>CANHTA010000002.1 GCA_947463135.1 Gemmatimonadota bacterium | reverse complement strand
AGGACATCGGCGCCGGTACGGGGGTTACGGACAGCGGCGAGGGCGCCGGTGATCCGCTCCATGAGTGGCTGCATTGGAAAGTCGGGGTGTCGGGATAGATCGATGCCGAAAAGTAGGCGGCATGGCAGGGCGCACCAAGCGGGGGGATGTGCCGGCGTTGAAATGACCCTGCTCGCAGAAACCCGATGACAGTGCGCTGACGCCGTGGTGGTATCATGGCTCCGTCGCGCGGCTCTGGGCCGTGCCGACCGGTGCGACGCACTCCGTGGCGCACCACTTCACGGATAAATCCCGAGGATTTCGATGTTCATGACCATTCCCCGCGCCGCGCTTGGCGCACTGGCGCTGCTGTTGGCGGTTGCCACGATCAATGTGTCCGGCGCCCGGGCGCAAGACGCCACGATCACTCCTACCGCGTGTGGCGTCGGATCCAACACGGCCTGCGGCACGGCACCGATTCAAACATGTGAGACATCTTTCCACTTGAACCTGAACTTTCTCACGCGTGGGGGCGGCTTGACGTACAGCACCACGAAGTGCACCGACTCCGGCTACCGCACCCTGTACAAGGACATCAAGCGCACCACCCTCAAGCCGCCCGCCGGCGCCGTACCAACATGCAGCGCCACGGGACCGACCCCATCCATGCCGGGTGAGGATGAAGAGGTGGAACTCACCGAAGAGCTCTGCGAACCGTAACGATGCGCGCCCCGACGCCGATGCATTGGCTGCTCGCGGGGCTTACGGTGACGTTCGCCGGCGTCGTGGTTGACGTCTGGCGAACGCCACCCGCCGCGCGCACCCTCTATGAAGCCTTGCAGCCGTTTGCCCATCCTCGCACCATTCCATCCGCCCAAAGCGCTTCGGCCACCGCCCCACTGCAGGCCGCGGTGCTCCTTCAGTTGAACGATTGTTCGGGAAATCTGCGGATGCTGCATGTGCTGCACCGTGGCGCCGCACGTCAGCACCTCCGACTATCCGTCGTGTGGTACGCCGGCCCAGCGTCCGACTCCATGGCGATACGCGCCGCCTTGCCACCCTGGACCGCCACGGTACCACTCCGTCCCGCCACCCCCCAGCTCGTGCGACAATTCGCTACCCTTGGACACACCTCCACACCCGCCATGCTCGTGGCCGATGCGGAGGGGCGCGTGCGCTTCGCCACGCAGAGTCCACGGTCGTCGCGCGAGGTAGCCGGGCTACGCCGCATCATTGACGGACTCACCTATATCGAGGAGCTGTGAATGCACCTGTTTCGCCCGTCCCTGCTCATCCCCACGCTCAGTGTGGCCGCCGGTATCCTCGGCATAGGAGGGAGTGCTCACGGACAACGCAGCCCGGATGGCCGCCAATTCCGCGCCGATTCGTTTTATGTGCGCGACTGGATCCGCGGCGGCAGTAAGGAACCCGACCTGTTCGTTGAGCCGCGCGAGGTTGCCACCACCCGGTCCGCCGTCATCGTGTTTGATCAGGGGACGCGTGAAATCCATGCGCTTGACCTCGCATCAGGCGCCACGCGCTTTGTGCTCACCGCCAAGGGTGAAGGGCCCGGCGAGTTTCGCCGACCGATGCATATGGCCACCACGCCGGAGCTCATCGGCGTCCTCGATGCGGCCACCAGCCGCCTGACGGTCTTTTCCGAAACCGGCCGATATCTCTGGACCACGCGCGTGGCCGACGGGCCCTCCGTTGAGGCCATGTGCCTGCTGCCGCGCGGCATTCTGCGCGTCAAGTATCTGGGCGCGCTCAATGCCATCGCCACCATCGATAGCACGGGGCGCGTGGTGTCGCGGACCTCGCTCCCGGTTTCGCGCGAGCTGCTCAACGCGCCCGTCTTTGCGAACTCCGCCTTCATTGCCAATGGCTGCAGCAGTACCAGCATGGCCGTTACCCCCTACTTTGGCTCGGCGTGGTATCGCGTGAGCCCCAACGGCAGTGCCACACGCGTGGCCTACCGCGAACCCGGGCGCGAGGCCATTGTCACCAGCAAACTCAATCGACGCGACAAGGGCGGTTCCACTGCAGCCACGCTGTCCATCTCGACCGGCGACGTAGATCCAATCACCGCAGGCGCATTCCAACGCGCTGATACGGTTATGGTGAGAGCCGGCGCCACCAAACGCTTGCCCCACGAGCTCCTCGACTACTACCGCGCCACAGACGGTGCGTATCTCTACTCCAGACGACTCCCCTTCCCGCCCAACGCCCTCGCCTTTTCCGCCGACGGCCATCTCCTGCTCACAGACATTGGTGAGGAAACATCCGCGATTATGCGGCTCTCCATGACGGCGCGTCCTCCACGCAAGAAGGCGCCATCACGAAATCAGCCGTAAGCAAGCGCCCCGCGCCCACTCGGCTTTCCACCGGACCCCACGTTTACGCCGTGGCCTCGAGGCTCACCAGGTACGCCCGAGCCTCCGCCACCACCTCGTGCTGCACCTGCGCGAGCGTCCCCGTGAGCAACGCCCCCGATGCCTTCGCATGCCCGCCGCCACCGTAGCGGCTGGCAAACTGCTGCACATTCACCGAACCGGTACTCCGGAAGGAGACCTTCACCTTGCCATGGCCAAGGTCGCGGAAAAACATCGCCATCCGGGTGCCCGTGATGGACCGCGGGTGCTCCACGATCCCGTCGAGCTCCTCACTGGTTACCGCAAAGCGCTCCATCGCGCCCGCCGCCACCGAGATGTACGACAGCCCGATTTCGAGCTCGGCATGCAACGTGGCCAACGCCTCGCGTAGCAACTGCAGGCGGCCAACGCTCACCTGCGCGTAAATCCGCCGGTACATCTCTTCAGGATTCACCCCGGCAGCGAGCAGTGCGGCCGCAATCGCATGGGCCCGCGACGTGGTGTTGCTGAAGCGGAAGCTCCCCGTGTCGGTGAGGATGGCCGCGTACAACGACTGCGCAATCTGCGCCGTCACGTCCAATCCCAGCGTCTGGGCGATATCAAACACCAACTCGCCGGTGGCACAGGCTGCGGTGTCGGCCACGGCAATGTGGCCGACCGGTTCCTCCCCCGCCACGTGATGATCAATCACGGAAATCGGCACCTCAAGCGAACGCACGGTATCGGCCAGATGCCCCAGCCGGCGCACGTCGTTGATGTCGAGCACGATCAGCGCATCGATGCCCTCCAGCGCCGCCGCCCCCCGCGCACTCGCCTCCTCCACATCGTCGCCCAGGAGGAACTGAAACATCGTTGGCCACGGCGTGGGATTCACAATGCGCGAACGGATCCCCCGCTGCGCCAACAGACGCGCCAACGCCGTTTCCGATCCGCACCCGTCACCATCGGCATTGATGTGGGTGGACAATGCCACCGTCATGCCCGGACGGAAGGTGGCAAACCACGCGTCAATGTCTTGGCGCCGAGTCGCGGACGCCGTTAACACGCCCTCACTCATGACGCTCCACGCTCCTGTTCCTGCCGACCGATCTTCGAATTGCGCAGGCCGTACACCACGTAAATCGTCATGCCAACAGCGGTCCACACCCCAAGCAAGGTCCACGTGAGGGCGGGCAGTTGATACATCATGTACATCGTGGCGCCGGCCCCCAAAATGGGCACCAGCGGCACCCACGGCGTACGGAACGGACGCTCAAGCTCCGGTGAACGCGACCGCAGCACCAGCACGCCGATACACACCGTGGCAAACGCCGCAAGCGTACCGCCCGAAACCAATTCTCCCAGCAATCCCAGCGGGAAAAATCCGGCAATGATGAGCGCGATGATACCAACAATCCAGGTGGAGGCAGCGGGTGTTTGGTACGTGGGGTGCACCTTCGCAAAGACCTTGGGGAGCAATCCATCCCGCGACATCGTGTAAAAAATGCGCGGCTGCCCCATGAGCATCACCAACACCACCGACGACAAGCCAGCCACCGCACCGATGTTCACCAGGTACTCCAGCCACTTGAGCTGCGGCACCGCCTCAAGCGCCGCCGACACTGGATGCGCCACCCCCAGCGCCTGATAGGGGGCCAGACCGGTCATAACCAGCGACATCAGGATGTAGAGCACCGTACAGATCAACAGCGACGCGATCATACCAATAGGCAAGTCGCGCTGCGGATTTTTTGCTTCCTGTGCCGCTGTGGACACCGCATCGAAGCCGATGTAAGAGAAGAACACCACCGGCGCAGCGCGCAAAACCCCCGACATGCCATACTTGGTGCTGCCATCGGCATTCGTGACCATGTCAGGAATGAACGGATGCCAGTTGTCGGTATTCACATACGCAAAGCCGAAGCCGATCACCAGCAGCACGATCGTCATTTTGATGGCGACCACGATGTTGTTGAACGTGGCCGACTCCTGCACCCCACGCACCAGCAGCATGGTAAGGGCAAGAATCAGGAGAATCGCGGGGAGGTTGATCAAGCCGTTCACCACCTCACCACCGGCGGCCGAACAGGCGTCACGCGTGGCAAAGGCCACCTTGGTTGCCGCGTCGGCCAGCACGCCACCGCCGGCGGGATCAACGCAGGTAAACGCGCGCACCACCTGATGCCCATTCACAACGGTGAGCGGCGCTGAGGCAAACGCGGCCGGCACATGAATGCCAACCGACCCGAGCATCGCGCTGAAATACCCCGACCACCCAACCGCCACCGTGGCCGCGGCAAAGAGGTACTCCAGCACCAGATTCCATCCGATGAACCACGCCACCCCTTCACCCATCGTGGCGTAGCTGTAGGTGTACGCCGAGCCGGCAATGGGAATCATCGAGGCAAATTCGGCGTAGCACAGCCCGGCGAAGAGGCACGCGAGACCGGCCAGCACAAACGACAGCGACACGCCGGGCCCCGCAAAGTTCGCGGCCGCGGTTCCTGTAAGCACGAAGATGCCAGCGCCAATGATGGCACCGATCCCGAGCATGGTCAGATTGAGCGCGCCGAGGGTGCGTTTGAGGCCGCCCTCGGTACTGGCCGCTTCAGCACGAAGCGACGCAATCGACTTCTTAGACCAGATTCCCATGAGGGGTGGTGTTTTGGAGGAGGGATGAACGCGCGGAGAAACCGGCGCTACAGGGAATAGTTTGGCGCTTCGCGGGTAATCGTGACGTCGTGCGGGTGTGACTCCCGCAGGCCGGCGGTGGTAATGCGCACGAATTCCGCCTCCGTTCGGAGCTGATCAATCGTGCCGCACCCAACATAGCCCATGCCACTGCGCAGGCCACCAATCATCTGAAAAATCACGTCCCCTACCGCTCCCTTGTACGGCACACGCCCCTCAATGCCTTCCGGCACCAGTTTCTTGGGCGACATCTCGCCGTCTTGGAAATAACGGTCGGCCGATCCGTCCTGCATGGCGGAGAGCGACCCCATGCCACGAATCATTTTGAAGCGACGCCCCTCCAGCAGGAACGACTCGCCGGGGCTCTCCTCCGTACCGGCCAGCATGGAGCCCATCATCACGCTCGACGCACCGGCGGCAAGGGCTTTCACGATGTCGCCGGAGTACTTCACCCCACCGTCAGCGATCACGGGGATATCGCCGGCCCCTTCAACCGCGTCCATGACGGCCGTGAGCTGCGGCACGCCGACGCCGGTTACCACACGCGTGGTGCAGATGGAACCGGGGCCGACGCCCACCTTCACGGCATCAACGCCGCGCTCCACCAGCGCGGCAGCACCCGCACGCGTGGCCACGTTGCCGGCCACCAGCTGTACCTCGGGGAACGCCTCGCGCACCTTCACCGTGGCCTGCAGCACGCCATCGCTATGTCCATGTGCTGTGTCGATGATCAACACATCAACACCAGCCTGAATCAGCGCCCGCGCCCGTTCGAGATAGTCCCCGCCGGCTCCAAGCGCCGCGGCCACGCGCAAGCGACCGTGAACGTCCTTATTGGCATCGGGATACTGCCGACGCTTATGGATGTCCTTCACCGTGATCAATCCCTTCAGCACCCCATGCTCGTCCACCACCGGCAGCTTCTCAATCCGATGCTTCCCGAGAATGCGCTCGGCCTCGTCGAGTGTCGTGCCAATGGGCGCGATCACCAGATCCTCCGAGGTCATCACGTCACGGAGCGGGCGATCAAGATCGCGTTCAAACTGCAGGTCGCGATTGGTGAGGATCCCCACCAGCAATCCGCCTGCATCAACGATCGGAACCCCGGAAATCTTGAAGCGCATCATCAAGGCCACCGCCTCGCGCAGCGACGCCGTGGGGGAGAGGGTGATGGGATTCAAGATCATGCCGCTCTCACTGCGCTTCACCCGATCGACTTCCGCAGCCTGGCGGTCGATGGACATGTTTTTGTGCAACACCCCGATGGCACCAAAGCGGGCCATCGCGATGGCCATCTCGCTCTCGGTTACCGTGTCCATGGCCGCCGAGGCGAGGGGCACATTCAGGGTGATGCCGCGCGTGAAGCGCGAGACAATGCTGACGGCCCGTGGATGCGTGAGGGAGTGACGCGGGGCGAGGAGCACATCGTCAAATGTCAGCGCGAGATCCTGACGCACTCGGCCCGGAGACCGGGCGCCGTGGTCAGGGTGGCCGGTTGAGGAACGGGAAAGCCCGCTCGCCGACATATCGTGGGCTGCGGGCTGGTGCGTCGTCGTCGTGGAGTCTGGAATTGAGGGTGCCATCTTCAAAAGTAGACGGCCGCCACCATCGTGTCCAGCGGTTACCGCCCGGCCATTTTTCGTAGCCGGCGACGCAACCGGAGCGGCAAGAAAAAGCCGGCGGCGGCGGCCAGACGCGACAGGTTGAGATCTTCCAGGGCGTCGGGATCCCCGCGCCAGTGATCGGCCAGCACGCGGCGTCCGGCGTTCGCCACCAGGCGCTGCAGCGCGGTCACGAGCAAGAACAGGTCGTCCACTTCACCCAGAAATGGAATCACATCCGGGATGAAGTCGAGCGGCGAGAGCAGGTACGCCGCGGCAGCGAGCACCAGTAAGCGGTCCACCTTGGAGACGCGGCGATCGCCCACGAGCCCAATCAGAAGGCGCACGTAGGACGGGATCTGCCGGATGGCCTGCAGCACCGATCGTTTCATACCCGTTCGCGGTCCCACCGTCTCCGACGGAACCTCGTCGCGTTCATGCATGGTCATGGGTAGCCTCGACGCAAGCCAGAAGGGGAGTGCCACACCGCGGTGCGCGGCACACGAGGTGGACGCATGCAACGGGGGAGGCGGCCCCCGAGGCGGTGCAGATTACGTGCCGGACACCGGCGGCGTTACCGACGGCGCAGCTGTCGGCGCAGGTGTCGGCGCGGGTGCGGTCGTCGGCGGAGGCGTCGGCGCAGGCGGTGCCCCGACCTGATCGGCGGCGCTCTTGGCCGCGTTCACCACGTCACCGGCCACCGTGAGCGTGGTCTGCGCCACGCCATTGAGCACGCCCATTGCCTTGTTCAAGAAGCCCATGGTTTCCGCCACCGTGCTCACCGCCACACCGCCGGCGCGCAGCTGATCCTCAACCCCCTCAGCGAAGCGCGTAAAGACATTCGCCACCGGCGCCGACTTTTCGGCGTACTTCGACTCCAAAAACTCGACGTAATCGAGAATCTGATACAACCGCTCGTCGGAGAGCGTGTCCAATTTCCGGTGAATGCGATCGCGCACGTACGGGTTCATCGACTCTCCAGCGTCTCAGGGACGCCCGGCAGGCGGGACAGATAGACAGGCAGACATGGCCAGCCGTCAGGACCGGCGGGCTGCCCTTCAGTACGGCTCAGCCGCGCCAGCGTTTCCGCTCGCCGCGCGCATCGATGTGACAGTACGGGGTCGCGAAGCGCTGGCTGCTGTACACGCCAAGCCCCCCGGTGAGCTCGGGGTGCAAGCGTTCCACCCAATCCACCGCCTGCTCCACGCGATACGCATCGAAGATGGTGAGCTTGCCGTCGCTGTCCGCGTCAATGGCCACGTCAGCGGCGTCGCCGTACAGATGGCGCGAGTCACGCGCCGCCCCTTCCACCCCCGCATTGTGGAGCGGCGTACGGAACCCACTGTGGACC
The DNA here is from genome assembly GCA_947463135.1 of Gemmatimonadota bacterium. Taxonomy (GTDB): domain Bacteria; phylum Gemmatimonadota; class Gemmatimonadetes; order Gemmatimonadales; family Gemmatimonadaceae; genus Gemmatimonas. The sequence goes on along the minus strand of CANHTA010000002.1, from coordinate 67,712 downwards.
TCCACATCGAAATCCATACGCTCTTCGCCGCGCCGCCGGGCCAGCTCACGCATAACGAGTTCGAGCTTATCGAGCACCCGCGGATCAACGGCCACATACCGCGGCCATATGGTTTGCCGGTCGTGCGTCACGAAATCGCGCACCTTGATGTGCCGTGTGAGTGGGAGGTCGAGATCGGCCTCGCGCACCTCCACAAACCCGGCCGGGCGTTCGGCGTCTGCATCGTAGGCCCATTCGGCCGGATAGCGGCCGATCTGGTAGCCGTTGAGCGTACTCCCGAGCTTCAGCTCAAACGGCACCAGCACCGCCAGCCGTGGCTCCGTAATGCGCTGCACCACGCCGGCGCGCTTGACCGCGAGCTCATAAAATCCCGGGGTCAGGGGGACCAACAACGTATCCCCCCGGAGTGGCCGCGCCACGTCGGCCGAGCTGTTGCTGCGGATTTCGATCCACTGGTACGTAAAGCCACGGGCATCACCGCGGACACGCACCGGAAACACCACGCGCTCTCCGGCCCGCACAAACTGCATGCGCATCTCGCCACTGACCCCGCGCGCATCGGGCCCCGCCTCGACCACAGGTACCGCGCGCTTGGCACTCTCCGCCGACGAACCGGCCTGCAATTCGGCCGGCGGCTGATACAGGATGACCGCCGTGATGGCGGCCACACCACTCAGGATCAATGCCGCACGGCGACGGATCACAGCGAGCCCCACCGCGCCCGCGTTCCCCGGACATCGATATGCACAAACGGGCCGTGGGCCGAGTTCGCCCGATAAATGCCAACCCCACCAATGAGATCGGGGTGCGCGCGCTCCACGTTGTCGGCGGCCTGCGCCACGACCTGCGCATCACGGGTATCCACCCGGCCATCGCCGTTGAGATCGCTCATCCAATCGCGGTCGCCGTTCACCACATAGACATCCGCCGCGTCACCGTACTGATGGCGACTGTCCTGCACACGACCGCCGGCACCAACCCCCTGCTGGTTGTATTGCGGGGTCCGGAACCCGGACATCACGCGGAGTCGGTTGGCCGACACCCCCATGCGACGCAACTCCGCCAACACCAATTCCAGCTTGTCAATCAGGGGCTCGCGCAGCACCAGATATTTGGGCCACACGGCGGCCTGATCGTGGGTCAGAAAATCGCGCAGACGAAAGTGCTCGGAAACCGGCGTGTCCTGATTAAGCGCCGTGACCTCAAGGAAGCCGTCGGGATTGCGATAGGCGGCCGTGCGTACGGCACGCTGCTCGCTGGGGAAAAACCCGATCCGGTAGCGCCCGATACGCCCCTGCACCTTGTCGGCGAAGGGACGCATGGTGATGAAATGAAACGGGCCGGCGGTATCGTTGGCGGCGTAGACGCCGGGTCGCGTCATCGCGGAGTCGCCGAACAGGTCGCGAAGCAGAGGAATCCCCACCGCACGGGTCGGGCTGATGAATCTCGCCCGGAGTTTACGGCTGCGCCCCTTGAGCGAGTCCAACAGCGGGAGGCGTGTGCTGGCGGCTACGTGCGCGGTGGTTGGCCGTGCGTCCGCGGTGCGCGGCATCACAAAGGCCATGGTACCCATGCACGCCACGGCACCGACTGCCAGCACGGCGAGACGGGTACGGAACGTTGGCGAACGGCGCCGCGAGGACGAACAGGTCGCCTGGGCAGCCTGACGGGGATCGAGAGTTGGCTGGGTCACGGAATCGGGTTTGACGCTCAATGGTAAGACGATCGAGCGTCCGTGGGGAAATATAGCCGACCCGGGCTTGGCAGACGAAGACCGGTGCGCCGACCGCACCACCGTCCTACCGCGCAGAGTGTGCTTCGTTCCGGCCTCTTCCGGTAATGGGGAGGACCGCGTGCCTACCGGCCGAGACCGCTCAGTAAAGCGCGGGGCGCCGGTGGTGTCCCAGTGACAGCGTCCAGTAGATTGTGGGGGTATGATGCGTCCACGATCTCACACCGCGTCACGGAGCGCCCACGCGCTCGCGGCCGCATGCTCACGTCCCCGCTGCCCCCTTGCCCAATGACCGCTAAACCGGCTCGTGCCGTGGCCCTCATCATCCTCGACGGATGGGGCTATCGCGAGGATCGTGACGGGAACGCGATCCTGATGGCGCAGACGCCGAATTGGCAGCGGATCTGGGCCCACGAGTCGCGCACGTTACTCACCGCGTCGGGGCGCGCGGTGGGATTACCGGACGGCCAGATGGGGAACAGTGAAGTCGGCCACCTCAATTTGGGGGCCGGCCGCATTGTGATGCAGGATCTGGTGCGGATCAGCGCGGCGATTGACGACGGACGTTTCTTCCAGAACGAGGCCTTGCGGTCTGCGTGCGACCAGGTGCACGCGACGGGCGGGACGCTCCACCTCCTCGGCCTCCTTGGCGACGGAGGGGTGCACGCGCACGAGGCGCATCTCTTTGCGCTGGTGGAGTTGGCCCGACAGCGCGGTGTGCGCCGGGTGGTGCTGCACGCGATGCTCGATGGGCGAGACACCCCGCCGCAATCGGCGATGCGCTTTCTCTCCACGGCGCTCGCCACCATCGGCGACCGGGCGCAGCTCGCGTCGGTGTCCGGCCGCTATTTCGGGATGGATCGCGATCATCGCTGGGAGCGCACCGGCTTATGGTATCGCGCGGCGGTATGCGGCGACGCGCCGGTGGAACATGATGCCCTGACGGCGCTCCAGCGCGCCTATGACGCGGGGACCACCGATGAGTTTGTGCGGCCCTTCGTTCTGGCCGGCCCCGATGGCACCGCGCTGGCACCGATGCGTGACGGCGATGCCCTCATCTGCTTCAACTACCGCAGCGATCGGATGCGCCAAACGCTGCGCGCGCTGGCCATGCCCGACTTCACCGGATTTGAGACGGGGCCCCGTCCGTCGCTCGCGATTACCACCATGACGAGCTACGACGACGCGTTCCCCTTCCCCGTGGCCTTCGCGCCGCAGTCCATGCGCCATTTGGTTGGCGAAGTCATTGCCGACGCCGGGCTGACGCAGCTCCGGATTGCAGAGACGGAGAAGTATCCGCACGTCACGTTCTTCTTCAACGGCGGCCGCGACGAGCCGTTTCCGGGGGAAGACCGACAGATGATGCCGAGTCCCAAGGTGGCCACCTACGATCTCCAGCCGGAGATGAGCGCCGCCGGCGTGTGCGACCTGCTTTGCGACGCCCTCGCGCATCGCACGCATGACTTTGTGCTGTGCAATTTTGCGAACACCGATATGGTTGGTCACACCGGTTCCATCCCCGCCACGATCCGCGCGGTTGAAGCCGTTGATGCCTGCCTTGGCCGCATCCTCACGGCGGCCGAACAGGGAGGCGCGCGGTTGATCATTACCGCCGATCATGGGAACGCCGATGTCATGGTGGATCCGGTTACGCACCAGCCACACACGGCGCACACCACCAATCCGGTCCCGTTGGTGGTGCTTGATCCCGATGCCACGGCCCCGCTCCGGAGCGGTGGCGCCCTCTGCGATGTTGGTCCCACCGCGCTTGCGCTGCTGGGCCTCACGCTCCCGCCGGAAATCACCGGTCGCGATCTGCGCGACCTCAGCGATCGCTTGCCTTTAGCCTCCCTGTAATGCCTGCTCTGTCTTTTGCCGCGTCTGCCACGTTGCCTGCTGTTGCGTCGTCGGTGTGTCCGGCGGCGGTTCCGTCCGGCGCGTTCACGGCCGGGCTGTGTTCCCACCCCGCGCGCAGGGCGTCTGTGGGGCGACGTCTCATGCTGGTGGGGCTCAGTGTTGCGGCGCTGGGTGGCCTCACACCGATGGCGCTGTTGGCACAGGTTGGCCACCTCCCCACCAACAGCCCGTTTGAAGATGTGAAGCTGGGGCAGAATCTGTCGATTATGGGCGGATGGATGGCGATGAAGCGCGACCCCGCGGACGTGGCACCGGCCTCCTCGATTGCGGCGGCGTTGCGCTACGACGTCGCGATTGGCGGGCCGGCCTCGTTGTACGTGCGCTATCTCGCGGCCCCCTCCGAGCGAAAGCTCTTGGTGCCCACCAATCCGCGCACCACGCGAGTGTTGGGGATGCGCGGGGTCACCACCCATGCGATGGACGCCGGGCTGGATCTCTCCCTTACCGGCAAGAAGACGTGGCACCGTCTTATCCCCTCGCTCGCCGGCGGCGCCGGCGTGGTGAGCGACTTCGCTGCCGCCGACACGGGCTCCTATCAGTTCGGCACCAAGTTCTCCTTCTCCTACGGACTCGGGCTCCGCTACCTGCCGCGGAGGGGACCGATGATTCGTGTGGACCTCACGAATTTCATGTGGCAGTATGAGTATCCCGATCGCTACTTCGTGAAGGCCTCCGACACCACGTCGGTGCTCACCGACACCCGAAATCGGTCGGCGTGGCGTGGGTCACGCACTGTCACTGTTGGGGTCACGCTCCCACTCTTCCGGTAGCTCGCGATGTCGCGCGCGCGTTGGCTTGGCCTCTCCTCACGGCCCCGTGGCATCACGGTGCCGACCGTCATCCTGGGGGCCCTGTTAGGCTCGGGCTGTGCCCGCGGCGTAACCGTGCCGGCGCCACCTCCGGCCCCCATGGCGCCCGCGGTGGTAACCGCCCCCCTCCCGCCAGCGGTGACGACACAGTCGCTCCTGCACGCGATCACGGATTCCGTGCTCGCGGCGCCGGCGTGGCGAAATGCCCGGTGGGGCCTGCTCTTTGTGGATGCGGAGCGCGGTGACACCATCCTGAGCCACGATGCGGACAAACTGTTTATGCCCGCGTCGAATGAAAAGTTGCTCACGGGTGCCATTGCCTTGCAGCTCCTGGGACCGGAGTATCGGTGGCACACCCCCGTCATGCTACACGGCCGCCAGCGCGGTACGGTGTGGCATGGCGACCTGTTGGTGTCCGGGAGCGGTGACCCGAGCGTGAGTGATGCCCTCAGTGGTGGGCAGGCGATGCAGGCATTTACCCCCATCCTGGCCGCACTCACCGCGCGTGGCATTACGCGCATTGCCGGTCGGGTGCGCGCCGTTGGCGATGCCTTTCCGGGGCTCACCACCGGATATGGCTGGGCTGCCGACGATTTCGACGCCGCGTACAGCGCGGCGGTGGATGAGTTGATGTTTAACGAGGGCGTGCTGCGGCTTCAGCTGCGGGCGGCACCGCGCGTGGGTGGAGCGGTCGCAGTGACCAGTGCGCCAACGCGCAGCTATCCTCGCCTGGTGGTGCAGGCCACCACGCGCGACTCCGCCACCGGCGTCGTGAATGGCGTGCGACCGCCACGCCTGAACGCCGCCTACGACAGCATCGGCGACCGCGTGGTGGTGACCGGCACCCTGCCCTTGGGCGACAGTGCCTCAATCACGCTCTCCTATCGTCACCCAACCGACGCATATGTGGCCGCGCTCTCGCAGTCGCTGGCCGACCACGGCATTCGCGTGGGTGGCCGCGTGCTGGCGCGAGCAGACACCCTGGCGCGTGCGGTGGACACCGTCGTCGTGTTGCAGTCGGCGCCGCTGTCCGAGGTGCTGCCGCGCATGCAGAAGCCCTCGCAAAATCAGATTGCCGAATTGTTGTTTCGTACCGCCGGGCTGCGCACCAGCGGCGATGGCTCGGCCGACAGTGCCCGTGCCGTTGGCATGCGCACGCTCGCCACATGGGGCATCACCACCGCCGACGTTGCCTATCGGGATGGCAGTGGGCTCTCACGCCATGACTATGTCACGCCGCGGGCTGTGCTCAAAGTGCTCGATGCGATGCGGCGTTCGCCGTGGTACCTGACGTATCGGGATGCGCTGCCCATCGCCGGCGTGGACGGCACCATTGCCGGTCGCATGCGGGAGACGCCGGCAGCGGGCAATGTGCGGGCGAAAACCGGCACCTTGGACAAAGCCCGCTCGCTCTCGGGATATGTGACCACTGCCGATGGACGACTCGTGATGTTCTCCATGTTGAGCAACAACTTCACGGTCCCCACGCGTGACGTGGAGCGCGTGCAGGATCTGTTGGTCGCAACGTTGGCCAGTCGGCCGCTGGGCCCCCTTACTCCTCGCGTGCCACGTTGACGCCTTCCGCAACGGATGCGGTCACCATGGGACCTCCCACGACGTCACCACAGGACGGGGCCATGCCACTGTCGTTTGAAGAGGCGCTCGACGCGATTCTCCTGAACGCGGTCGGGCACACCACCATCCCCGATACGCTGCCCCTTGAGGCAGCGCTTGGCCGTGCGCTCTGCGGCCCGGTGCACAGTCGCGTGGCGCTCCCTCCCTGGGACAATGCGGGCATGGATGGCTATGCCGTTCAGCGGGCTGACATTCTGGGGGCCACGCGCGCAAAGCCGCGGCAGTTGCCCGTGATCGGGATCAGTGCGGCCGGCGTTGATGCGTCCACCTTACCATGGGTCCAGCAAGGCACTGCGTTGCGCATCATGACCGGCGCGCCCATGCCACCGGGCGCCGACGCCGTGGTTCGTGTGGAGGATACCGACGCAGGCATCGATCAAGTGGTGGTCTTCGACGACCGCGATGGCACCGGCCGCGCGAACGTGCGACCGCGTGGAGAAGATGTGGCGGCAGGCAGTGCGCTCTTTGCGCGCGGCACCACCATCGGGGCCGCGCATCTGGGCGTACTTGCCAGCATCGGGGCGCAGACGGTATCGGTGTTTCGCGCGCCACGCGTGACCGTGGTGTCCAGTGGGGACGAGCTGGTCATGCTCGATCACTTCCATGACGTCGAGGCGGGGCAGCGCATTGTCTCGTCGTCGAGTTATGCGCTGCCGGCCCTGCTGCGGTCGGCCGGTGCCGACGTCCGCACACTGCCTCTGGTACCGGACACCCTGCCCGCCCTCACCGACGCCCTGGCCGGTGCGCTGGACGACGGCTGCGATCTGCTCATCACCACGGGCGGCGTCTCGGTTGGCGCGCACGACTACACCCGCGATGCGCTCTCCGCCCTTGGCGGCCGTCACACATTTTGGCGCGCACGCATCCGCCCCGGCGGGCCGGTGGGAACCGGGCTCGTGCGCGATGTCCCATGGCTGGGGTTGCCCGGCAATCCCGTGTCCACCATGGTCACCGGTTCGCTGTTTGCGTGGCCATTGATTCGTGCACTCGGCGGGCATAGCTGCACTCGCCCTCTCCGGATTCCCGTGCGCTTTCTGGATCGCGTGGACACGCCGGCGCCGCTGTCGTACTTCCTGCGCGTCGTGGTCACCACCGGGGCGGACGGCGCGCCGGAAGCGCGACTAGCCGGCCCGCAGGGCTCAAACCTGCTGCACACCATGGCCCTCGCCAACGCCCTGCTGATTATCCCACCTGAGGTTCCCTGCACGGAGCCCGGCATGTCCTACCCCGCGATCCTGTTGCCCGACGTCCCCTTGCTCACCACATGACCCGTCCGAGTCTGACCCACCTGCATGGCGAGGCGCTCGACGAAGCGCTGGGGCGCTGCTTCTCACTTGCCACGGAAATGGTGGACGTCAACGGCCGAGCGATTACCCTCGTGAAACCGGCGAACGCCGATCATCTGATCAGCGAAGCGGACTATGTGATGGACGAGCGACTGCCATACTGGGCCGATCTGTGGCCGTCGGCGCGCGTGTTGTCGGCCACCATGGCGCGGGAAGCGGGCACGGGGCAACGGCTGCTGGAGATGGGGTGCGGACTCGGGCTTGCCACCGTGGGGGCCATGTTGGGCGGTTTCGAGGTAACGGCCACCGACTATTACGAGGACGCCCTGCATGTGACGCGCGCGAATGCCGCGCGGAATCTTTCCCGCGAGCCCGCGGTGCGCATGGTGAACTGGCGCGAGTGGCCGACAGACCTTGGCATGTTTGACGTGGTCATGGCGGCCGATGTGCTGTACGAGAAGGAGTATGCCCTGCTCGTGGGGGCATGCCTGGCGCGCGCCCTCGCCCCACACGGCCTCGCGATCGTGGCCGATCCGGGGCGCCTCGCGTTACCGCTGTTCCGCGAGAATCTCGCGCATGTGGGGCTGGAAATCTTCGATACCGTGACCACGAAGTTCGAAGAAGGTGCCGTGAAGCAGGAAATTCAGGTGATGCGTTTACGGCACGTACGACCCACTTAGGCGGGCGTTGCGGGAAGAAGCCGCGACGCCACCACTTCGGAAATATCGACCACCGGCACGGTACTGCCGGCGCCGGTCACGCCATCGGTGATCATCGTCATGCAGAACGGACAGGCCACCGCAATCTGATCGGCCCCTGTGGCCAGCAACTCTTCGCTGCGTTCCACGTTCACGCGCGTGCCCACGTTCTCTTCCATCCACATGCGTCCACCGCCGGCACCACAGCACATGCCACGACTCTTCGTGCGCGTCGGCTCCACCAGCTCCATAATCGGCAGCGCACGCTTGAGCGTGTTGCGCGGCGCGTCATAGATGTCGTTGTAGCGACCGAGGTAGCAGGAGTCGTGATAGGCCACTTTGAGGCGCTGCCCATGCTCCGTGTCGAGCGGCACACGCCCGGCCTCGAGCAACCGCTCGATGTAGTCGGTGTGGTGAATGACTTCGTAGTTGCCGCCGATATCCGGAAACTCGCTGCCCATCTGATGGAAGCAGTGCGGGCAGAACGTGACGATGGTCTTCACGTTGTACCCATCGAGCGTTTCAATCACGCCCTTGGCGAGCATCTGATACAGGTACTCGTTCCCCATGCGACGGGCCGGATCACCATGACAGGTTTCCTCCTGTCCGAGGATCGCGAAGCGCACGTTAGCCGCTTGCAGAATGCGTGCGAACGCCACGGTGATCTTCTTGGCGCGGTCGTCAAACGACCCCATGCAGCCAACCCAAAACAGGATGTCGGCCTTCTCCCCCTTCTCCACCAACTCGGCCATCGTGGGGATGTCCATCCCTTCGGCCCACTGCGCACGGTCGGACGCGCTGAAGGCCCACGGACTACCGTTGCGTTCGAGACTCGTAAGCGCCGGCGCCAGCTCCTCGGGGAACCGTGATTCCATCAGCACCAGGTCGCGGCGCAGCTCGTTGATGATGTCGAGCTGGTCAATGCTGACGGGGCACTCCTGCACGCAGGCGCGGCAGCTGGTGCACGCCCAGAGCTCCTCCTCCGTGATCCAATCATCGAGCAGCTTCTTGGACAGCACGGCGGTTTGCGCTTCGGTGGCGGTGCCACCACTGGCCGCAATGGCATCAAGCGTGGTGGCTTTTTCGGTGAGACGCGCACGCGTTTTCACCACAATCATGCGGGGGGACAGCAGCTTCCCCGTGCTGTTGGCCGGACAGGCGGCCGTGCAGCGGCCGCACTCCGTGCAGGAGTAGCCGTCCAGCAGATTTTTCCAGCTCAGGTGTTCGACGTCGGCCGCCCCAAACTGTTCGGCGTCTTCCGCCTCCAGATCCATCGGCCGCATGGCACCGATGCGCCCCGGGCCGCTGGTGTTGGAGAACCACACATTGATGAGCGACGTAAGCACATGCAGGTGCTTGGATCCCGGCAGGTGATTCAGAAAATACAGAATCAGCACCGCGTGGATCCACCAACTCACCCGTGCCACCAGGTGCGCCGTGTCCGGCGATACGCCACTGAACAGCGGGAGGAGCATCCCCGAGATAATGCGCCCATCGGCGGATGCACCGGTACGCAACTCCATGACAAACACCAGCAACAGCGTCACCATGAGCGTGGTGATCATGCTCAAGATGAATACGGCATCCGCGCCACTCACCTCGGCAAAACGCTTCGGCTTGATCACCAATCGCCGGTACAACAAGTACAGCACGGGAATCAACACAAACACCGCAAACACTTCCTGCGATACCACGTACGGCAGATACAGGAAACGCGGCAGGATCACATCCCACGTAAAGGGCGTGTAGAGCCCCTGAATGATGATTTCCAGCGTGCCCAGCCCCAGCACACAAAAACCCCAGAACACGAGGGCGTGCATCATGCCGCCAACCGGGTCCCGCAGAATTTTCGTTTGGGCCAACCCGATCAGCAGAAAATTCCGTGTCCGCTGCCCGGGGTGATCCGTACGCACTTCATCGCGGCCGATCTTCAGCCAGCGATTCAGGCGGGACGCGCTTCGGGCAAAGAACCCGAGCGCGACCACGAGTATGACCGCGAAGACCAGATTGGAGATCCCCATATGGCCGATCAGCCCTGTGCCTTGGCCGCCTTCACGGCAGCGGTCAGCGCCGGCATGACCTCAAACACATCACCAACGATGCCGTAATCGGCAATTTTGAAGATCGGCGCATCTTTGTCCTTATTGATGGCCACGATCGTCTTGGATGTCCGCATGCCGGCAAGGTGCTGAATGGCGCCGGAAATCCCGACGGCGATGTAGAGCGTGGGGCTCACATTACGCCCGGTCTGACCGATCTGGTCGGAGTGCGGACGCCAGCCTTCATCCGTTACCGCGCGCGTGGCACCCACCGCCGCGTTGCCGAACGCATCGGCGAGCTCTTCGCACAGCTTGAAATGCTCGGGGGCCTTTAGGCCGCGGCCACCCGCCACAATCACTGGCGCGTCGTTCAAGTCGAGCTTGCCGGTGTTCCCCTGCTTGAGCTCAACCACCTTCACGCGTGATGCCAACGGATCAGCGGCCGCCGTGACGACTTCCGTGACCAACGGACGCGGCGCCGCCGCCGGCTGGAAGGAGGCGGGACGCACCGAGAGAATGGCCGGCGTGCCGGCCAGCGCAAGCGTTGCGATCACCTTGCCATTCATGGTGAAGTGCTGCCCCACCACGGTACCGCCCTCCACCGTGAAGCCGGTGAGATCGGCCGCGAGACCGACGCCACACTTGGCCGCCACGCGAGGAGAAAGATCGCGCCCCTGTGCCGTCGCACTGAACAGGGCATAGCTATAGGTGCCGGTACCCAGCTTTTGCGCCAGCGTGGCCGCCAACGCCTCCGGGTTGTACTGAGCAAAGCCGGTGTGCTCCAACACGAGCACCGCGTCGGCCCCATGCTGCGCTAACGCCTCAGCGGCTTTTCCAATCCCGGCGTCACCGGCCAGCAGCGCATGCACGCTGCCTCCACCGGACAGCTCCGCCAGTGCACGGGCGGCCGTGACCGCTTCCAAGGCGACTTTGCGCAGATCGCCGCCGCGCACTTCGGCAAATACGAGCACGTTAGCCATCTCAGAGCACCTTCGCTTCGGTCTGGAGGAGTCGCACAAGTTCGGGCACCGCGTCGGCATTATCGCCGAGGATACGTCCGGCCGCGCGCTCGGGGGGCAGCGCCATGCGCTGCACGGTGACGCGCGCCTCGCCGAGCTGGGCGGGCTTCACGTCGAGCGGCTTCTTCTTGGCGGCCATAATGCCCTTGAGCGACGGCAAGCGTTCCCTGTTGAGCCCGTCATCAATGGTGAGCAGCGCGGGGAGCGGGAACTCCACCACTTCGGTGGCCCCTTCCAGCGCGCGCTCGGCCCGTCCCGTGGCGCCCGTGATCTCAAGCCGACACACGTTGGTCACGCACGGCAGATCGAGGAGCTCCGCTACCATCGGCCCCGTCATCTGATTCATGGAATCAATGGCGATGCGCCCGAAGAGCACCAGATCATAGCCGCCGTCTTTGAGTTCAGCGGCCAGCGCGCGCGCCACCGAGAGCCCGTCGGCCGGCGAACGTTCCGCCTGCAGCAACACCCCACGATCGGCACCCATGGCCAGGGCCTTCCGGATCTGCTCCGAGGCGGCATCGGGGCCCAGCGAGATCACAACCACCTCACCGACGTTGCCGTGCTTCTCCTTCAGCTGCAGGCCCGCTTCGATGGCCCACAGGTCAAAGTCGTTGATGTCGTACTTGAGGCCCGCTTCATCTACGCGGGAGCCGTCGGCGGTGATGGCAAACTTCACTTCCATCACCGGGACGCGCTTGATGCACACGGCGATCTTCACCGCGGACGCTCCGTAAAAGAGGCTGAGAGAAAAAAGACTACGTGCGTGGGGAAGCTAGGGACGGACACTCCCGCCGGCAATGCGACGGAAGCGTCATCTTTTGGCGACGCCATTCGCCCCTATTTGAACGCGTTCAGTCCCGTGATCGCCTGCCCCAGAATCAACGAGTGCACGTCGTGGGTGCCTTCATACGTGTACACGCTTTCCAGATTGGCCATGTGCCGCATGGCACCGTACTCGGCGAGAATGCCGTTGCCACCCAACAGCCGACGCGCTTCGCGGGCGATATCGGTGGCAATGCTCACGTTGTTGCGCTTCGCCAACGACACCTGTGTGGGGGTGAAGTTGCCCGCGTCTTTCAGACGCCCCAGGTGCAGCGACACCAACTGCGCCTTGGTGAGCTCGGTGAGCATGTCCGCCAAACGCACCTGCTGGATCTGGAAGCCCCCGATGGGCTTGTCAAACATGACGCGCGTTTTGGCGTACGAGACCGCTTCCTCGAAGCAGGCCATCGCGGCGCCGAGGACGCCCCAGGAAATGCCGTAGCGCGCCTGTGTGAGGCACATGAGCGGGCTCTTCAGCCCCTTCGACTCCGGCAGGAGGGCATCGGCCGGGACGTGCACATCGGTGAGCACCAGCTCGGAGGTATGGCTGGCGCGCAGCGAGAGCTTGCCATGCTGATCCTTGGCGTGAAAGCCCGGCAGCGACGTGTCAACCACAAACCCACGGATGCTGCTGTCGTCCTGACTCTCGCCGGTTTTAGCCCAAATGATGGCCACCTGCGCCTTCGAGCCGTTGGTGATCCACATCTTGCCGCCATTGATGATCCAGCTGCCATCGGCCTGCTGCCGCGCACGGGTAATCATCCCCGACGGGTTGGACCCGTAGTCGGCTTCGGTGAGGCCGAAGCAGCCGATCATTTCCGCTTTCGCGAGCTTGGGCAGGTAGTGACGCTTCTGCGCTTCGGAGCCGAAGGCAAAGATGGGATACATGACCAAGGCCCCCTGCACCGACGCGAAGGAGCGAATGCCGGAATCACCGCGCTCGAGCTCCTGCATGATGAGGCCATAGGCGACGCTGGACAGGCCGGCACAGCCGTATTCCTCGGGCAGATTGGCGCCCAGCACGCCCAGCTCCGCCATCTCGGCCACGAGCTCGTCGGGGAAGCGACCCTGCACATAGCACTCGCCGATAATGGGGAGTACGCGTTCGTCTACGAACTTGCGGATGGTGTCGCGAATGGCGCGCTCCTCTTCGGTGAGGGCGGCATCGATGTTGAACAGGTCGGCGGCGTGCGCCTTAAGCTCTACCGAAGGCAGCGCGGGAATGTCGCTCGCGGAGAGGAGATCAGTCGCCATTGGAGAGATCGTTGAGCTGAAGGATTTGGGAAGGTATTGCGTGAAATCTAGTAACGAACGCGCGCCAGCGGATTCCGTGCCCCCACCGTCACACTGGCGGACCCGACGGGGCCCGCGTTAGCGGGTGCCGAGGCGTCGTTTCTCAAGGGGGCGGACATCGCGGCGCGCGGCGGGGGTGATGCCCACCTCCCGTGCCTTTTGCCGGAAGCCAACGCCATGATCAACCGGCTGACCGGTTTCGTGCTGCCACTGGTGCACCATCTCATGCAGCAGCGTGTGCATGGCCTCGCGCCACCCGTGCTTCGTGATATGCGAGCGCGACATCACGATCTCCGCCGACGTACGACGCGAGCCGGGATCGTAGTGCCCAAGCCGTGTGGCCATACGGGAGGACAACCGGAGCGGAATCACCGAGAGGGTGCTTTGAAACCACGTGGCATTCAGCGCACGATGGGCGTCCATTAACTGCGCAATCATGGCCACGTCACCCGGGCGCGGCGGCTCCAGCCGACGCACCACCGGGCCGCGCTCCACGTCGAAGGCCAGGATGGCCTCCCGCGCCGTAACGCGCTCCGTTTTTGTGCGCGCCGTGGCAAACGCCACAATGGCCCGCAGCACGCTCTCCGGCGCGTCGGCGTACCCTTCGTGAATGCGCAGCGTGCGGCCAATGAGCGACACCATCACGGTCCGGGTGCGCATGAGGACCAACGCCTCCACACCGCGCAACCCCAGATCCTCGAGGCGCGAAAACAGCACGGCCGTCCGCGCGCGCACGGCGGTCCGCCCACGGGCGGGCCGAGCGTCGTCGAGCGTGGGCGCGCCCACCGGCTCCGCGACAACGGGAAGCGCGGGCGCACGTTGGGGCACCGCGGCCGCCAAGGCGACGGGGGGAAAGACAGGGGGCCGCGTACTCTCCGACGCGGAAGGCGCCACGTCGGCGAAGTCGAACCCTAATTGCGTGTGCCGGTGACTCATCACGGGGGAAGATGCGACGCCGCGAGGGGTCCACGCAATGTGTGCAGCATCTCCCGGAGCGCTTTCACCTCGTCGGCGACAATGTCGTGCCCCACCCCCGGATAGATTCGCAGATCAACCGCCGCGCCAAGGGTGGAGAGAATCCGTGCCGACGATCGCACGATGGCCTCGGGGATATGCCCGTCGGCGTCACCGCAGGCGAGGAGCACCGGTGTCCCTTTGAGGGAGCCGTGGTCGTGGCGAGCGACCAGCGGATCCCCGATCAGCCCACCGGCGAGCGCCGCCACGCCGCCGAAGCGCACCGAGGCCGCGGCAGCGGTTGTTGCGTATTCCAGGAGCAGGCAGGCGCCCTGGGAGAACCCCACCAACACGATGCGCTCGCTTGGCATCCCCGCCGCGCGGAGTTGATCAACGGCGGATGCAATCGACGCCAGCGCGCTGCTGAGCCACGGTTCGTTGTCCTCACGGGGGTCGAGGAAGCGATGCGGATACCAGCTGTTCCCAACGGCCACCGGCGCCACGAGTGCGGCCTCAGTGGCCTTGGCGGCCCGCGCAATCGGGAGCATGCCCTCGCCACTGCCGCCGCGCCCATGTACCAGCACCAGCGCGTAGGGGGCGTCAGCGACTGGCACGCCGGCCACCACCGGCGGAATCCCCCCATGCGGATGTCGCGGATCGGGAGACGTCACGAGCGCGTCTGGCGCCGTTCAAGGGTGGTCATCATCGCTCCCGGCACGAAGGCCCCATCGTGGTACCCCCACGCGCGCACCGTAATCTGCGTGGGTGTGGCTTCGATGACATTGAGCGCCGACGGGCGCTTCCGGCGGCTGCGGTTGGAGAGCGTATTGGCGCCACTGACCAAGAATCGACCCGTTGGGCGCTCCACCACGTCGGTGCGTTCTTCGTGATCGTGCCCCGTGCACACCACATCGACGGCCATGGCGGCAATGCGATCGAGCGCGGCCGTTGGGCGCTTGAGTCCCCAGCGACGCGATAACCGGCCACGCACCACGTTATGGTGCACTACCAACAGCCGCAGATCATCCACGGGGCTCTCCGCGAGCACGCGGGTTGCCCACGCGAACTGCGCGGCGGTGAGCCCACCTTTCACCCGCCAATCGCGCGGATACCACGTGACGGCCTGCGACAGCATCCCCGCCGCGGAATTGAGTCCCACCAGCGATACCCCGGGAACCCGCAGCACCGGTTCGAGCTGTGGGTTGATGTACTGCTGGTACCGCTCGTGAAGCCGAGTGGTGTTCCCTAACCCGAACGGGGCGTTCCACCAGGCGGTATCGTGATTCCCGGGCACCTCGATGGTTGGCGCATAGGCACGGAACCGGGCGAGAATCTCGCGGGCGCGCGCAAACTCCGGCACGCGGGCGCGCTGCGAGAAGTCCCCCGAAATCACGATGGCGGCAAACGACGAAGCCGCCGCCACCTCGAGCGCCGCGTTCACGTGGGCCTCCACAAACGGATGCCCGCAGTGGATATCGGACACGTGCAGCACGCGCACCGACGCGGGTGCCATGCCCTCCCTGCCCACCACCTGCTTAGCCAAGGCGCGCGATCACCGCGTCGGTGAACTCATCCGTGGACGACGACCCCCCAAGGTCGCGCGTGAGCACCGCCCCGTCCCGTATGGTGCCTTCAAAGGCGCGGCGGATGTGCTCCGCACGCCCCCGGTCGCCGATGTGATCCAGCATCATGCACGCGGCCAGCACCAGCGCTCCCGGATTCGCAATGTTTTTGCCGGCGATGTCGGGTGCCGTTCCGTGCACCGCCTCGAAAATGGCGGCATTGGTTCCGAAGTTGGCCCCGGGCGCGAGACCGAGTCCGCCCACCAACCCCGAAATCTCGTCGGACAAAATGTCGCCGAAGAGGTTGGTGGTGACGACCACATCGAATTGCTCGGGGCGCATCACCAGGTGCATGGCCATGGCATCGATGATGCGCTCCTCAAACTGCACCCGTCCTTCGTACTCCCGGGCTACCATCCGCCCCACATCGAGGAACAACCCTTGGGAGAACTTGAGGATATTGGCCTTGTGCACCAGGGTCACCTTCTTGCGGTTATGCGCAATGGCATACTCGAAGGCGTAGCGCACAATCCGCTCCGACCCATGTCGCGTAATGATCGCCACCGATTCCGCGGCTGCCCTGGGGTCATCGCCAATCCGGACATAGTGCTCCACGCCGATATACAGCCCTTCGGTGTTCTCACGCACCAACACGATGTCCACGTTGTCAAAGCGCCCGGGCACGATGGTGCGCGCGGGGCGCACGTTCGCGTAGAGATCGAAGGTTTTCCGGAGGGCCACATTGATAGAGCGAAAGCCGTCGCCCACCGGCGTCTCCAGCGGGCCCTTCAGGGCCACGCGCGTGCGCTTGATGGAGTCGAGGGTGGCCTCGGGGATCGGATCGTTCCAGCGCGCCACGCCGGCCATGCCGGCCACCTGACGGTCCCACGCCACGTCGGCCCCGGCGGCGGCAAGAATGCGGACGGTGGCATCGGCGATTGACGGTCCGATACCGTCGCCGGGAATGAGCGTGACAGGAATAGCCATACCTACAAGATCACCCTCCGGCCGTGGGAGGTGAAGTCACCGGCGGGAATGCGGCGGCGGAATCGACGGTACATCCAAGAACCGGCACGGTCTGTCCCTTTTTTTCGACTTTTGCCGCCGTTCGCATTGACAGCAGCGGGTACCAGAGCGTACACCGTATGCCATGTCCTCTGCCTCCCCTTCCTCCGGCCTGCTCAAGCAGGCCCCGTGGATCGCCATCGCCGTCCTCGGCGCCGGTGCTCTCGCCACCGTTGCCCTGAACAAGGGTGAAACGATCAGCGCTGCGTGGTTGCTGACCGCGGCGGTCTGTACCTACCTCATCGCCTACCGCTTCTACAGCCGGTTCATCGCCGCGGACATCTTCGGCCTCGATGCCACCCGGTCCACACCGGCCGAGCGCCTCGATGACGGACGTGACTACGTGCCGACGAACAAGTGGATTGTGTTCGGGCACCATTTCGCCGCCATTGCCGGCCCGGGCCCGCTGGTTGGCCCCACCCTGGCCGCCCAGTTTGGCTTTCTGCCCGGGGCCCTCTGGATCCTGGTGGGCGTCGTGCTCGGCGGCGCGGTCCAGGATTTCGTCATTCTGTGCGCCTCCGTGCGCCGCGATGGCAAGTCGCTGGGACAGATGGCCAAGGAAGAGATCGGCACAGTGGCCGGTGCCACGGCACTCGTGTCCATTCTGGGGATCATGATCATCCTGATCTCGGTGCTGGCACTGGTGGTGGTGAATGCCCTGCGGGACAGCCCGTGGGGAACGGTCACCATCGGCCTGTCGATCCCGATTGCCATGTTGATGGGCGGCTACCTGCGCTGGATCCGTCCGGGGCGTGTGCTGGAAGCCACGGCGGGCGGCCTGATTCTGCTCTTCCTCTCCCTGTATGCCGGGAAGTGGGTATCCGAGTCGGCCACCTGGGCGCCGGTGTTCACCCTCAGCGGGGAGACGCTCTCGCTGTCCATCATGGTGTACGGGTTTTTTGCCTCGGTGCTCCCCGTGTGGATGCTGCTGGCGCCGCGGGACTACCTGTCCGCCTTCGTAAAAATCGGCGTCGTGCTCGCCCTTGGCGTGGGGATTCTGGTGGTCCTCCCCGACATGGAGATGCCGCCGGTGACCAAGTTCATCGACGGCACCGGACCGGTGTTCTCGGGCAAACTGTTTCCGTTCGTCTTTGTCACCATTGCCTGCGGCGCGATTTCCGGGTTCCACGCCCTGATTTCGTCGGGTACCACGCCCAAGCTGCTGCGTCGTGAACCTGATGCGCGGTTGATCGGCTATGGCTCGATGCTCACCGAGTCGTTGGTGGCCACGATGGCGTTGATTGCCGCCTGTGTGCTCACGCCGGGCATCTACTTCGCCATCAATTCACCGGTGGCCGTGATCGGTACCACGGCCATGAGTGCGGCCGACACGATTAACGGATGGGCGCTGTTCAAAACCATTTCGGCGGCGGATCTCGAACAGTTGGCGCGTCAGGTGGGTGAGAACTCCCTGCTGTCACGTACCGGTGGCGCCCCCAGCCTCGCCGTGGGCATGGCGCATCTGTTCTCGCGCGCGCTGGGTGGCGAGAGTGCGATGTCGCTGTGGTACCACTTCGCCATCATGTTCGAAGCGCTCTTCATTCTGACCACCCTTGATGCCGGCACCCGCGTGGGCCGTTTCATGCTGCAGGATCTGCTCGGTCAGGTGTACAAGCCGCTCGGCCGTGTCTCCTGGTATCCGGCGGTGGTGGTGTGCTCCGCCCTGTTCGTGTCGATGTGGGGATACTTCCTGTACCAAGGGGTCACGGATCCGCTGGGCGGGATCAACTCCCTCTGGCCGCTGTTCGGGATTTCCAATCAGCTGTTGGCCACCGTGGCGTTGTGCGTTGGGACCACGGTGATCGTGAAGATGGGGAAGGCCAAGTACGCCTTTGTCACCATCATCCCGCTCGTGTGGCTGGTTATCGTGACGTCAACGGCCGGCCTGCTCAAGATCTTCTCCAGCGATCCGAAGCTGGGGTTTCTGTCGCACGCGCGCCTGATTGAGGGGCAGATTGCCGCAGGCACGCTGCCGGCCAACATCAAGTCGCTGGCCGCCGCGCAAAGGATGATTTTCAATGACCGTCTCGATGCGGCGGTTGCCGGGTTCTTCCTGGTGTCGGTGGTGGTGATTCTGACGGCATCCATCGCGGAGTGGTTGAAGGTGATCAACGGCACCACCGCGCCCGTGTCCAGCGAGACGCCGTACGTGCGCACCCAGCTGGTGGACGCCTAACCCCTCGCGCGTCGGTGTCCGCACCCGGTTCACCGTGGTGCGGGCACCGAAGCCCGGACGGCCACTCGCGCGTGGCCGTCATCTGCCCTAAGGTTTCTTCATGCCACACACCGTACCGGCCACTCCGTGGCACGTCAGGATGCGTCGATGGATTGCGACCATCCACCGGATTATCGGTGCGCCGGATTACGAGACCTATCTGGCGCATATGCAGCGCAAGCATCCCGGCTGCACCCCACTCGATGCCCGGGCCTTCGAAAAACAGCGGTTGGTTGATCGCTACACCCAACCCGGCTCGCGCTGCTGCTGACGTCTACCTCGTGGGTGGCACCCGGGCCATGAGCAGCATGAGGAGCGCCGCGATTACGGCAATCGTGGCCCCCATGCCGAAGGCCGCCGGGGCGCCGTAGTGATCCCAGACCATGCCGAAGCCGATGCTGGCGGGCAGCGCCGCCACCCCGACGGTGCCCTGATACCAGCCGAAGGCCGTGCCACGGCGTTGAGCGGGCACCAGATCGGCCACCAGCGCCCTTTCCGTGCCTTCCGTGAGGCCGAAGACGGCCCCGTACACCGCAAACAGGGCCCACGCATGCCACGGCTCGGTGGCCAGCGCGAAACCCGCGTAGACGGCCGCGTAGAGCCCCCAGCCCGCCACAATCAATGGCCGACGCCCCACGCGATCGGACAATGCCCCTGCCGGTGTGCTGGAGACACTCTTCACCACATGCAGCACCACCCAGACCAACGGGATCAGGGCCGTGGCCACCCCAAGCTGCGAGGCCCGCAGCAGCAGGAACGCGTCGGTGGAGTTGCCCAAAGTGAAGAGCACCATGGGGAAGAGCGCGCGCCAAAATGAGCGCGGCAAGGCGGCGCCCACCGCGATGCCCGCTTCAAGCGGGGGCGCAGCAGAGGTTTCGATGGGGGTGGGGCGCCCCGGCGACCGCGGTGCTTCACGGATAAAGACGATCGCGACCAGCACGGCCAGCGCCCCCGGAAGTACGGCCACCCAAAACACCTCGCGGACGGGCATGCCAAGCCCCTGCAAACAGACCAGCGCAATGAGTGGACCGACCACCGCGCCGGCGTGGTCGGCCGCGCGGTGCAAGCCGAAGGCCCGTCCGCGGAAGGCCACCGGTGTGGAGTCGGCCAGCAGGGCGTCACGGGGGGCACCGCGCAGCCCCTTCCCCACGCGGTCCACCAGCCGGATGGCGAGCACCTGCGACGCGCTCTGGGCCACCGCCACGAACGGGCGCACCAGCGACGCCAGGGCATACCCCGCCACAATGAGTGGCTTGCGGCGCGACACCCGATCGGACCACCATCCACTGGCCAGCTTCAGCACCGCAGCGACCGCTTCGGCGCCCCCCTCGATGACACCCACCATGCTCACCGATGCGCCCAAGCTCCCCACCAGAAACAGCGGCAGAAGCGGCGCAATGATTTCACTGGACGCGTCGGTGAGAAAGCTCACCGCGGCGATAGCCCAGACGTTCCGCGAGGGGCGCCAGCGGCCCGCCGCGGTGGCGTGGGGTGAAGGGGTGCTCATACGATGACCACAACGCACTCCGGAGAACACTGGCTAAGGCCACAGCTGGCGGCATGGCGTGATCGCCGCGCCTGGGTGCTGGAGCAGCAGCTGCGGATTACCAAGACTGCGGCCCCAACCGGGAACGAAGCTAACCGGGGCGCGCTGCTGCAACAGCTTTGGCAGCAGGGCGGGCAACGGGTCACGCGGGACGTGGCGGGCAATGTCCTCACGCGCATCACGCCCGCCTCGCCGGCGGCAACCGCGGCGACACGGCCCCCGGTGGTGTGCCTGGCTCATCTGGACACCGTCTTCAACGCCGCGCAGCCGCTGGTGGTGCGCCGCGAGGGCACCCGCGTGTACTGCCCCGGCATTGGCGACAACGGGCGCGGACTGGCGGCCATGACGGTATTGGCTCGCGTACTGCACCAGCCTGAGGTACGCGCCCGCCTTCAACGCCCGGTTGATCTGGTGCTCACCGTGGGCGAAGAAGGCGAGGGGAATCTCCGCGGCGCCACGCAATGGTTTGACGATGCCGCCGCGCGCGGCATGCCGCCGGTGGCGGCGGTGGTCATCGATGGCCCCGGCGACAGCACCATTGTGCACCATGCGGTTGGCTCACACCGGTGCCGTATCACCTTCACCGGCGTGGGCGGACACAGCTGGGCGCAGAGCACCACGCCAAACCCCGTGCATGCCGCGGGCGCCTGCATTGCCGCCATTGCCCGTCTCGCGGACGCGTCACGTCCCGACGGCGTGATAGCCGCCACCCGCATGCACGGAGGGGAATACCTCACAGGCGTCCCCATGCACGCCTGGATCGATGTCGATCTGCGTGCTCGTGATTCCGAATACGTGCGGAGCATGCGCCACGACCTGGAACGTTTGGTGCAGCACGCGGCACAAGACGAGTCGGCACGCGATCCTACGCACGCGCTCCACGCGCACATCACCACCCTCGGCGACCGGCCCGCCGGCATGATCGACCATCAGCATCCGCTCGTGCTCGCCGCCGCTTCGGCCACGCGCGCCGTGGGACGCACCCCACAGTCGGCATCGGCATCCACCGATGCCAACGTGCCACTTGCTCGCGGCATTCCGGCGATCGCCATTGGCGCTGGTGGCTCCGGCGGTGCGGCCCACACGGCCGACGAATGGTTTGATGACGCCGACAGTGAGATTGGCTTGGATCGCGTCATCCGGCTTGTGGTCACGCTGGGAACCGCAACGCACCTCTTCCGCTAATCCGTCGGTCAGACAGGTCGCGAGGGCCCGCACGCGCTCGTGCGGGCCCTGCTATCACCCCACTATCGCGCGCTCATTCCCCTTAGGCGCCGCGCACCGCGCGACGACGACGGGCCGTTGCACCGAGACCCGTGAGGCCAAGTAACAGCAGCGACGCACTGACCGGCTCGGGAACCTTGGTGGGATCATCGTCCACGATGGGAACGCCACCCTGGCCCAGCGCGAAGTCAAACGCGAGCCCAGAGTCATAGGCGGTATCGCCCCAGTTGATCACGCCAAACTCGAGCTGATAGTTGCCCGCCGCCGCCACCGTGTATTGCGCGGTGATCCAGTCGGTGCGACCACATCCGGCGGCGGCACCTTGGAAACACGCGCCGCTGCTGCCGCCCAGCGGCGACCACGTGGTTTGGTTGGCGATCACGGGCGTACTGGACGGAACGATCGTGGCGTTGATGGCCGGCAGTCCAAATCCCGGCACAATGTTACCCGTGGGTGTGGTTCGCGCGTGAAACAAAATAATGCTGTTGCTGTTCACGATATCGGTGAGCTTGGCGTATCCGTACTCAATGAAGCTCGACGTGCCATCCGACGTGATGTATTGAAACTTGAACGACAAACTCGTGTTGTTGTTCGCCACGTTGAAGTTGTAGGCGAGCTTGGAGCCATTGGTCTCACCACCCAGACCAAAGCCCACGTTGTTGGCCGCCGCGGACACGCCGCTGGCCGTCGACACCCAGCCATGCGCGGTTGACCCGACGTTGCCTGACAGGCCGATGTTGCCATTGGCGCCGATCGTGCCGCAGTTACCCGTGCACGTCGAGCCGGCGAGCGGTCCACTGTTAAACGATTGGGCCGACAGGCTCGCGGGAAGAGCGAGCACAGCGGCCATGGCCATGTAGCGGGGAAGGTGCTTCATAATCGAAGACTCCACATGAGAGTGAAACGGGGATAGCTCCGGATACATCATCCGGTATCCCCATTCCACGCACCCCTTATGCCATGATCACCTCGCACGCCGGCGCACTGGGCTGTGTTGAAAAAAACTGTGCACGCGGCAACGCGGTGCGATGCGTGCGCAGATACCGATCGCGCCACCGCGATATGAATGGCTCCGCTTCACCCGTTGGAACCATGGCCCACACGCTGCCGCCAAAGCCGGCGCCGAACGCGCTGGCCGCCGGCGCGCCGAGTTCTCGCGCGTAGCGCACCAGATGCACCGTCTCGGCAATCTGATTCTCCAGCGCGCGCTCAGCTCCCGCCTGCGACTTCTCCACGAGTGATCCAAACTGGGCAATGTGGCCACCGGCGAGCGCATCAGCGGCACGCGGTACCAACACAAACGTCTCTTCGAAAAACTGCGCAAGCCGTGCGCGCAAATGATGCGACGTAAACTCGTGATCAGCGACCGCGTCTGCCGCCTGTACGAGCGCCGATGGCACCTCGGTCACCGCTCCACCGGCGGCCGCTTCGAAGGCCTCTCGCAGCGTGCGCGCCGGAGGGAGTGCGCCCACTCCACCGTGAAGATTCCACGCGTCAACCAATCGACGTGCCGTGCGGGCCGCCCGATTGTAGCGCGCTTTCGCGGCACCGGATTTCGCGGCCACCACACCGCTCACTCCGATTACGAACACGTAGTTGGACGGCCACGACACCGACTGTTCGAATGTGACCGGCGCCCAACGGAACACCCCCACCCGCCCTGGCTCGCTGCACAAAATGGCGGTCTGATCCTGTGCCCCACCCATGGTGCCTACACCACGCTCGCCCGCAAGCGCACCGAAATCGGTGCCGTTTTCAATGGCCCCGATGTATCCCGCCAACATCGTTCGATCCGTGATAATGGCACGCCATGCCGGGTGCGTGTGCAACGCCGACACGCCGGAGATCGCCAGCGTAAGCCCTACCGTGAGCGCGCTCGAGCTCGACACACCCGCCGCAGCCGGAAGGTTGCTGCCCATCGCAATGTCTGCACCACCTACGGCACTGCCGAAATTGGCGAGGAGTCGCCGGATCACGGTGCGTGGATAGATCGTCCACGGAATCGGGCTTCGTGCCGGCACGTCAAACGCAATAGACGTAGCCTCACCGCGACGGGCATCACGCAGCACCACCATGCGATCATCGCGAGGCCGCGCCACCAGCACGATGCCACGCTCAACGGTACACAGCAGCGAACGACCGCCCGCATAATCCACATGCTTGCCGAGCACTTCAATGCGCCCCGGCACAATCCAGCTTCGTCGGTGGTCGGAGGGAACACCCGCCGCATCAAGCGCCTCATGCGCGTGGCGCACCAGCGCATGGTATTCGCTGGCTACCTCGGCAGGAAAGCCCATCTGACTGAAGTGCCGCGACACCAACACGTCACCGAGCGGCGGGAACGGGTCGATCGTCACGGACGGGGATCAACGTGGGAGAGGCGCTCTACGACGGCCGCGATGTCGGCACGGCGTGAGAGATCAAGCACCGGCTCACGCAGGCGAACCGCACGGACCGCCACACCCTCGCGCAATGCCAGCGCCACCGCCTCCGGTAATTCAAATTCGCCGCGCGATGATTGCGGCACACGACGGCACGCTTCAACAAGTTCCGGCGTCACCGCCCACAGGTTCATGCCAACCCAGCGCGTCGATTCCGCGGTGAGGTCAACGGGACCCTCCGGCTTTTCGATGATGCCGCGCAGCATGCCCTCAGGGCTCACGTCGAGCACGGCAAAGGCGCGCACGCGCTCCGCCTCGATGTTGCCTTCCCGCACCAGCGTATCGCGATCGAATGCGGCAACGCCCGCACTGTCTTCCGCCGCCAGGGCGCGAAAAGCGGCGCTGGGGTAATAGTTATCGGCGTTCAGCACGAGGAAGGGTGCCACGTTCCCCAACTCGCGCCATGCATCGGCCGCCACGGTTACGGCATTGGCGGTGCCGTGCGGGCGGGGCTGCACGGCAAAGCGCAGGCGCACGCGGCGAGGCGGCGCGACCTCTGTGAAGTAGTGGCGGACCTCGTGATGCGCCGGGCCAATGACGACGAGCACATCGGTGATACCCGCATCCGCAAGTGCCGAGAGGAGATACTCGAGAAAGGGACGCTTGATTGGAATCATCCCCTTCATGCCAGACTCGGCGGCCGCCACCTGCGCGGCCTCGAGTGTGACCGTTTCGTCGGCGCGACGCATACGGGTCCCGAGGCCGCCCGCCATAATGACGGCCGAGCGAATCATTTCGTGCTGGGGCCTTGTGGCGCGGTGGATGTCCGCCACGCGCCACGCGTAAAGTCGGGGAACTTCACCGGCGCACTCCCCTGCTTAATGGACTTCTCGCACAACGCATACGGAACGCTCCATGCTGCCGCGTCATAGACGTCGAAATCGGGGGCGAGCCCCTCACGCAGGCACTGCACCAGCCGGTACGCCATGATGAAGTCCATGCCGCCATGGCCACCATTCTGACGCGCCATCTCCCCGACGGCCGTCCAGAGCGGGTGCTCATACTTCCCCTTGAACTCGGCCAGCGGCGTCCACCGCTCACCGCCAGGAGCGCCATCGATGTAGAGGCGAGCGGGATAGTCGTGAAACACAGCCTTTGAGCCCTGCAGGTTGTTCAACCGCGAATACGGGCGCGGATTGACCACGTCATGCTGCAGGAGAATGGTGCGGCCCATCGCGGTCTTGATGAGCGACGTATTCATGTCGCCTGCTTTATACCGCTCGTTCCATTTCGGACTGTCCTTCGGCTCGGTCTTTTCGCGCCATTCCGTTAAGCCTGCCTCGGGCGAAGACATCGAGACGACATACTCGAACTTGTCACCGCGATGAATCCCGAGATACTGCGCCACCGGACCGAGACCATGCGTGGGATAGAAGTTGGTGTCGCGTTCGGTGTGCGGAATGCGACGCCAGAGCCCTTCGTCCTTGTTCTCAAACAGGATCTTGCGGAGATCGTGCAGGTAGGCCGCTTCGGCGTGCAACAACGTGCCGAACACCCCCTCGCGAACCATGCGGAGCACCGTCAGTTCGCTGTTTCCGTAGCAGCAGTTCTCCATGAGCAAACAATGCTTCCGCGTCTTCTCTGACGTATCCACCAGCTCCCAACACTGATCGACCGTGAGCGCAATGGGCACCTCACTCCCCGCGTGCTTCCCGGCCCGCATGGCGGCCAGCACCACGGGCGTGTGCCATGGCCACGGCGTGGCGGTGTAGACGAAGTCGATATCGTTGCGCTGCACCAACCGTTCGAAGTCCCGTTCGCCGTTGGTGTACAGCGCGGGCGCCTTCCGACCGGCTTTCACCACCCGATCGGCGGCGCGCTGCGCTTTCTCCGGGACGATATCCGCCAGCGCGGTGATCTCAACACCTTCAATGGCGAGCAACTCACCCAGCACCGACGTGCCGCGCAAGCCGGTCCCGACAATGGCGATGCGGACCGTGGGATGCTTCTCGAACGGAACACCCAGCATGCTGCCATTGCCGGCCAGCGGCGGCGGGGAAAGATCCACACGCCACTGATCGGTACTCGCCAGAAGGCGTGCAGGCGCTCCCGTGACCACGGCGGCGGCCAACGTGGCGGCGGCGCCACTCAACAGTTCGCGGCGCGAGACCCCGCCGTTGGTTTCGTCTGATACGTTACTCATGCATCCACCTGAATGTTGGAGTCATCACCCACGCTCATACGACCGTTCACTCCCGTGACAACGACGCGGTTCCCGAGAAAGGCGTCATGCAGATGCGCATGTTCGATGCGCGTGTGCTCGCCAATGACGGCGTTCGCGACCGACGCGTGCCGCACCGTGCATCCTGCGCCCATGGAAACATTCGGCCCCACGGTGGCGTGCTCGATGGTGCAGCCATCTTCGATATACACGGGCTCGACAATCGTGGCCCCCTCACCCAACGACGCCGGACGACGGGCCCGCCCCCGCTCCAGCATCGTCCGATTGGTCTCCAGCAGCGTCTCCAGCTGACCCGCATCGTACCACCCCGCCACATCAACCACCCGGATTTTCGCGCCGTGGTCAATCATGTACTGGAAGGCATCGGTGAGATACCACTCGCCCTTGTGCGGGGTGGTGGTGAGGACGTAATCGATGGCTTCGTAGAGCAGCGCCCAGTTCTTGATGTAATACAGACCGATATTCGCCCGCTTTGAGATTGGCTCGGAGGGCTTCTCAACAATCCGGGTCATGTGGCCATGCGCGTCCGTGACGACGACACCGAAGCGCTGGTAGTCCTCAACTTCCTTGGTCCAGATGATGCCGTCGTCGTCGCTGTCCTTGAGTACCGACAGGTCGGCATCAAAGATGGTGTCCACGAAAATGATCAACACGGGCTGATCGACGTACGGCTTGGCCAGCGCCACCGCACCGGCGGTTCCGTCCTGTACCGCCTGTTCGATGAAAACACTGGGGATGTCGTACGTGGCACGCGCGTACGCTTCCACCGTCTCTTTCAGATGGCCGGTGATGTACACCACCTGCTCCACGTTGCCGAGAGTGAGCACGTCATCCATGACGTAGCTCATCACGGGACGGCCCGCGACCTTCAACATCGGCTTGGGCGTCACGTGGGTATGCGGTCGCAGCCGTGTGCCTTTGCCGGCGAGGGGAATTATGACCTTCATGGCGAGTTCAGTCCCGAGTGGCGGGGGTGGGTCGGGCGCTGCTGGTGAATGTCGCAAGATGCCGAACGGCGCCGCCCTCGGGGAGGGGCGACGCCGCACAAAATACCGGGTGCCGGCTGAGTCCTACGCGCGGACGGCACCGCGCGCGTGTCAGGGAGCGCTGGTACCCTCGCGACCGTAGCGATCCTGGAGGCGGACCACGTCATCAAGCTCCGGGGTGCTGGCTTCCAGCACATCGCAGTCGGTGATGGCTTCCATGTAGTGAATGGTGCCCGGGGTAATACGAAACGACTGCCCGGTGGTCAGACGCTGATCCCGCAGCTCGGTGTCCCCGGGCAGCTGCACCCAGTAGGTCATTTCCCCACGCAGCAGATACACCGTTTCGTCTTTCCGCTCGTGGTACTGCACCGAAAGCGCGTGCCCGGCCGTGATGTGCAAGATTTTGCCCACATAACGGTCGGTGTGTGCCCAGATCGTTTCATGTCCCCACGGTTTCGGCACATGCCGAACATCCACGCGACCACTCATGCCACACTCCCTCGTCGACAGCAATTCACGGATCCACCGCCGCGTGTCAGCGAGACGGCAAGCTTATGCGATAATAACGGGCAGTCGGACTTTCCGTACTGCCGTAGGGATCAAGCCAGAGCGCATCCGGTGCGGCGTCCAGCCGGAACTGGACCACCTGCGTGTCGAGCAGCGGGTTGGCACGCCAGAGGGTCCATCCATCACGGGTGCGCACGCCAACGGGCATGGGATGACGGTACCGGCCAGCACGCGTAAGGCTGGCCGTTACAATCCACTGGGTGCGCCCACCCACCTGCTCCGTACGCACAACTGGTGCCCGCAGGGCGTAATCCACCACGCCAACCTCCTGCACCCACTGGGTGAAAAACCAGCCGAGTGATTGCGCACTCGTCTGTTCGGCCACCGTCTGCATGGCCCAGCGGTCAACATGGCGGAACTGCCATGTGGCGTAGTAGGCGCGCAGGAAGCGCTGGAACAGCTCCTCCCCCATCACATCATGGAGCGCCTGATACATCGCCTGGCCGCGATCGTAGACGGAGGCGTTGTAGACGGCCATGCTGCGAAAGAGATCCGCCCGGGTCCCGATGGGTTCGGCGGTCCCGTTTCGCACCGCGGCCGCCTGCTCGTTGGCCAGGGCATCAAGACGTGTCCGCAGCTCACGCAACACCGTATCGCGGGGGTGCGCCGGGTCCCGTTCGCCGGCCATCTCCAGGCGCGCCGCCAGCAAGACGCGGGAATCTCCGGCCTGCAGCGCCTCCTGATACGACGTCAGCCCCTCGTCCAACCATCCACTCTGCCATTCGTTGTTGGCCAGAATGCCATACGTGTACACGTGTCCCAGTTCATGCACGGTGAGTCCCACGGACGCCTCCCCATTCATGAGCAGCATGGGGAACTCCGTGCCGCTGGCATCGAGGCGCTTGAGCACGGTGATTTGGGGATACGGATAGTCCCCGTAGAGCGCTTCAAGCCAGCGAAGCGCGGTACGGGCCTGTGCCAACGCGCGCCCCCCCTGCCATTGCGTGAGGGATTCATCGACACACACGGCTTCGCTGCGTTGCGACGTGGATGCTCGCGCACAGTCATCAATGGCGTCGGCCCGATACAGCACATGCACCGACACCGTGTCCCAAATGGGAAACCGATACGGCTGCGATGGGGCGCGCACATAGCTGCTCCCTTCGTAGCGATAGCCCGGCGACGTGCTCCACGCGAAATGGTGAACCTGGCGGGCCACAAAGCGCACGGCCTTGTAGCCGGACGGTACGCGCACCGAGGGGGCCGGCGGCACATTCCGGTAGGCCTGAGCCGCCAGCCGCGGGAGTTCGCTGCCGGCCGCCCGTACCCGCGCGTAGCCGGGATCGCCGCTCACCGGCACACCGGTGGCCCCAACGGTCTGATCCGTTGGCAACACGAGGGTCACATCAAAGGTGCCGAACTCACCGTAGAACTCCCCCGCGGGGACCAAGGCGTTCGGCTTCCATCCCTCGCGATCGTACACCGCCACCTTGGGATACCACTGCGCGAAGTCGAAGCTCCGGCCGCGACGCCCCTGTCGGCGGGGCACCGTACTTGGCCTGGCGGTCCACGCGAAGTCCACCGTAAGGGAATCACCCGGCGCCAACGGCACCGGCAGGGCCACCCGGAAGACGGTGCTGTCGGGGGCCAGCGGATACTCTACCGTCACGGGCCGACCATTCACTCGCGGCGGCGCCGTGAACCGTTCGTACGCGTAGTCGGGATCGGTAAGATCCTGAAACCGCACACGACCATCACGCGCGTCGGCCTCACTCCATTTCGAACCGGGGCGAAAGGCGTTGAGATGCTGATGCCCCCACAGCTCGCGCAGCACATCGGGGCTCTGGTTGACATAGCGCAGGGTGCCGGTGGCCACCACCTCGCCGCGTCGCTCGTCGAGGGTGGCGACAATGCGATAGTCGGCCCGCTGTTGCCAGTACCCGACGGTATCTCCACCAGGCGGTGTGGTGGAAGGACGTTGGGGAACACGCGGCGCCGTGCGCTGCTGATTGGGGAGCGGGCTGGGCTGCGCCATTGCGGGTTGCGCCATTGCGAACGGCGCGACCGCCAGCGACGCCACCGCCGTGAAGGTGACGAGCACGGACGCCACGGCAGCCGACACACCGGCCACCCCACGACGTGCCGCCATATGCATCACCGTCACCGCAGGGTGGCGAAACGGGGGAGTACACGTCTGTGCACTCCCCCGAGGGACTTCCGACTGGTGCCGTGCGAGGGGCACGGCGTCAGGCGCGGACGGCGCCCATCCGACGACGCAACAGGCCGAGCTTGCGCCGCAGGGAGCCATCCATCACGGTATCGCCGATGCGCACCACGACGCCGCCCAGAATGGCGGCATCGACGACCATATGCGGCACAACCGTTTTCCCCACGATGGCGGACAACCGTTTGGCAATCTCATCCCGCTCATCGTCGCCCGTTTCACGTGCCACGGTCACGCGGGCGTGCACGATGCCCTCGGAGGCATCGAGCAACGTGTGGTACTCATTAGCCACCGTTGGAATGAGCAGTTGCCGACGGTTCTTCACCAGCTGCTGCAGGAAGCGCAGGAACAGCCGCGGCACGCGATCGCCGAGCGCCTTGGTGAGCACCGCCGACTTCTGGTCGGCGGCGATGCGCGGGGACTCGAGGAAGCGATAGAGCGTGATGTCGGTTTCGATCGCGGTGGCGATCTGACGCAACATGGCTCCCCACCCCGCGGTGTCCTCGGCCTTGCGCGCGAGGATCAGCAGCGCCTCGGCGTAGTTCCGGGCAACCGATTCGCCCTGCACGCCGGCTGGCATCAGCGCGTCCCCTTGCTGCTATCAAGCGACGCCAGGAAGCGGTCAACGATTTGCCGGTTTCCAGCCGAATCGAGATTCTGCTCGATCACGCGCGAGGCGCCGGCAATAGCCAGATCGACCGCTTCGGAGCGCAGTGCCGCAATGGCCGCACTCTTTTCCCCCTCGATGGCACGACGTGCCTGATCGATCATCTCCTCCTGCTGCGCCTTGGTCTGCGCGAGCAGATCGGTGCGCATTTTCTCCGCCGTGGCGCGGCTGTCAGCGATAATCTGCTGCGCCTGCGTGCGGGCGGCTTCCAGCTGAGCCTTTTGCTCGGCGAGCGCGGACTCGGCCGCCGCCCGGTCACGCTTGGCCCCTTCGATCGCGTCTTCCAGCGCCTTCTCCCGCGCCTGAACGGCAGCGAAGAGCGGCTTGAAGGCGAACTTCGAGAGGACCACGAGCAACAGCACGAAGATGACCAGCGTCCACGCCATGACGCCGACATTCGGGTCGAGCAGATTGGGCGGACCACCGGCGGCAGACTCCGACGCAAACGCCGGAGACGTGGAAGTAGCGAGAGCGAGGGCGAGCACGCCGAGACGGCGAGCAGAAAGAGCGAGCATGGAGGAGTCCACGAGAAGAAGAGAATGCGGTGAGGCGTCCGGATGGACGCCTCACCGCGATCACGGATTAGAACGTGATCTTGCCCTGAATCTGGAAGCCGATCACGACGCCGAAGAGCGCGGCGCCTTCGATGAGCGCGGCGAGAATGAGCGCGGCGGTCTGGATACGACCCGCCACTTCCGGCTGACGCGCCATCCCTTCAACAGCCGAACCACCGATGCGACCGATGCCCATACCGGCGCCGATCACCGCGCCGCCAGCGGCAATGCCGGCGCCGATCATCGCGAGGCCCTTCGGATCCTGAACAACCGGTGCCGCCGCCTGGAGGAGACCCATGATTTCCATCGAAATGCTCCGAAAAAGAATCGTTCAAAATGGCACTCCCGCGAGCAGCACCACGGTGCCGCGCATTCCGTCAGCGGGCCTGAGCCCAACGGAACTCACCGATCGCTCGATCGGCTACGACTCTCATGGGCGAAGGGAGGATCCGCCCCGAGAGAACCTCACTACGCCTAATGATGCGCTTCGCGGATTTGCCCGA
Source organism: Gemmatimonadota bacterium (assembly GCA_947463135.1). GTDB lineage: Bacteria > Gemmatimonadota > Gemmatimonadetes > Gemmatimonadales > Gemmatimonadaceae > Gemmatimonas. Next base: position 35,832 of record CANHTA010000002.1, on the reverse strand, counting down.
TAAAGACACACGCCAGGAGCGTAAAAATGAACGCCTGCAGGAAACTCACAAACAGTTCAAGCATGCTGATGGCGGTGGCCATGAGCACCGGCACCCCAGCGAGCGCCCACGACTGAAAGGCGAAGATGAGCCCGATGAGCGCCAGCAACACGATGTGCCCCGCCGTCATGTTGGCAAACAAGCGGATGGTGAGCGCGAAGGGCTTTGAAATCTTGCCCACCATTTCCACGGGGGACATGACAAAGAACATGACCACGCGCATGGGGAGCGGCAGATCCTTGTTCCAGTAAAAAATGGTGCTCAGATACCCAAGGCCGTTGGCGCGGATGCCGGCGACCTCAACGACGATGGCCGTGATGATCGCCAGCGTGGCCGTGACGGCAATGTTGCCCGTGGCGGTTGCGCCGTACGGGATCATCCCGAACAGATTGCAGGTGAGAATGAAGAAAAAGAGCGTGAGCGCAAAGGGGACAAAGGCCTCGCCGTGGTGACCGACATTCGGTAACACCACTTCATTGCGCAGATACAACGCCATGGCTTCCATGGCACCGGCAAAGCCCTTCGTGCGGCCTTCGGTTTCATGCTGCGTGCGCGAGGCCGCGGCCGCGCTGATGAGCACCGTGGCCACGAGTACCGCCGCCATGAGCATGAAGACCACATGCTTGGTGGGCGAGAAGTCGATTTCCATGCCGCCGATGTGCACCGGGGCCCATTGCGGCAGCGGGATTTCCTTGGCGAGGTGACTGTTGGGCCACGGAATTTCGAGGTGGCTGCCGTCAGTGATATGGGGGGTGATGAAATCCACCGGCCCCGCCGCAGGCGCGGCGTCAGCGTGTTCCTGCGCCGACAACGCGGTCGGCGCCAGCAACACCGGCGTCAGCGCGAGGAGAACCGCGCATGATAACGAGCGGAGCATGAACTGCATCCGATTCAGGCCTTAGTTGGCGTTCAGGAAAATCGGCTCGACCAGCGTCGAGACGAAGAAAAAAACCACAAGCGACATCAGTGCCGGCGTTGACGGTAGCCCCAACGCCTCGGCCCCAACGAACCCCCAGAACGCCACCGTCGCAAAGCGCAACAGGACGCCCAGTCCCCACCCCGCAATCACCTGCGTACGCGCCACCAGCATCGCGATCGCAAAGGTGAACAGTTGCACCACCACCGCGAGCCACGCACTGGCTCGCACCGCCCCAGCCGATGCGGGATCGGTCCATACCAACCGCTGCATAATGAGCGCCGCGGCCACCACGAGCGTGACCTGCGCGGCGGTGAAGCCGAACAGCGCACGGAGCATGCGACTGGGCGCTACCCGATCAGAGGTCATCGTTTTGGCAACGAGTCGGTATCCTCGGTAGATCGCGGCGCCGCCGGCCTCATAAGACGCCGGTAACTCACGACAAACGTGCCTCCACCGAATCCAAACAGCCCGACCAACAGAAACACCGGCGCCGACCCCAGTTGCCGATCGAGCCAGTTTCCCGCCGACACCCCCACGAGCAGGGCGGCGCAAAACTGCACCCCAAGGCCGACGAGCGCCCACGGGGACCGCTCGGCAGGCGGTTCAGCGCCGGGTGAGGGGACCCGCGGTTTGTCAGCCATCAGAACGGGGAAAGTAGACGCTTGTGAAATTTTTCGCAAGCTATCAAAATGACCGAACCCGAACAAAAACCGGTACGCGAGAGCAGGCAACCGGCGGCCCACGTCACAAATGCGTGAATGTGAAGCCACATCGGCACTTAGCCCGAAATTCATGCTTGACAGCTGCCGACCTCGTTGATAACGTGGCCATCAACGCGTTATGTGATAGTGCGTTGGCCAAGTGCATGTCGCATCGCACGATGGCGCACGTCGCCAGTGTCACACTCCACCCGTCCACCCCCTGATGCCGTCTCGCATCATTATTCCGCTGCTGATTGCCGCCGGGCTCGTGTTTGCGTGTGGTCCGCGCACACCAAACCCGGTCGCACTGGTGCGCCCCACGGGGGCTGCAGGGAAAGGGGTCACGTCGCATGTCATGGTTGACACCGCGCGCGGCGTGGTCCGGTTTGCCATTGAAGTGGCCAACAACTCCCGCAAGCGGGTGGAGCTCAACTTCCCCGACGGCCGCACCCACGACTTCGTGGTGCTCAACGAGGCGGGGCGCGAGGTGTGGCGGTGGAGCACCGGACGGATGTTCACGCAAGCCATGCGGAACCAGGTGCTCGACGTCCAGGATGCCGTCGTGTACGACGAGCGCTGGGCACCCCCCGCGCCCGGTCACTATACGTTGGTGGCCTCGTTGCGCAGCGAAAACTACCCCGTACAACAGCGCGTCGACTTCGCCCTCCGGTAGTCGCACGCCCGCTTCCCGCACGCCTGCCTTCCAGCCCGCACAGACCATTCGGCGGGTCCTCCTCGCGTAGGGCGCCCCGCGCGTTACATTTTGCCGATCGCCAACGGACGCCTATGGGCGTCCGTAGTCTTGTCTGGCTCGTCTGTTTCGCACCTCACTCCGATCTCGTGACCACTCCACCCGTCGAGAACGACCTCGCGCTCCTTGATCGTCTCGCTGATGCGCGACGCGAGCTCGCGGCGCAAATTGGAAAACGCATTGTCGGCCAGACGCAGGTGGTTGACGATCTCGTGACGGCGCTGCTGGCCGGTGGCCACATCGTCCTCGTGGGGGTGCCCGGGTTGGCCAAAACCCTCCTGGTCCAAACCGTCGCGCAGGCGCTCGACCTGTCGTTTTCGCGCGTGCAGTTCACGCCCGACCTCATGCCGAGTGACATCACGGGCACGGAGCTGATGGAGGAGGAGCCCGGCACCGGCAAGCGGGCGTTCCGCTTTGCGGAAGGGCCCGTTTTCGCCAACATGGTCCTGGCCGACGAAATCAATCGAGCCCCCCCGAAAACGCAGGCCGCGTTACTGCAAGCCATGCAGGAGCGCACGGTGACCGTGGCGGGGAAGACGTACGAATTGCCCAAGCCGTTTTTCGTGCTTGCCACGCAAAACCCCATTGAGCAAGAGGGTACGTATCCCTTGCCGGAAGCGCAGCTCGATCGGTTCATGTTTGAGCTGACCGTGGGCTATCCAACCCGCGAAGAAGAAGAGCAGATCGTGATGTCCACCACAGGGGCCGTGCAGGACGCGGTGCGCCCCGTGGTGGGCGGTGAGGAGTTGCTGCGCCTGCAGCGGCTCGTGCGTCGCCTGCCGGCGCCCCCGAGTCTGGTGCAGTACGCCGTGAAACTCGCCCGCAGCACGCGCCCCGACGACCCCAACGCCAGCGCACGCGTGAAGAAGTATGTAAGCTGGGGCGCGGGCCCCCGTGCCTCGCAGTACCTCGTGCTGGGGGCCAAGGCGCGGGCCGCCATGGACGGGCGTGCCATGCCCGATCTCGACGACGTACGCAGCGTGGCCAAGGCCGTGTTGCGGCACCGCCTCGTGGTGAATTTCCAGGCGGAAGCCGACGGAGTCGCCACCGAGTCGCTCATCGAATTCCCCTAATTGGTCGGTGTTGGTGGGCGTCAGCGCTCCTCCCTGAGGTAGCGCTGACGCTGCGCTGACGTCCATTTGCATCTTTCCGGGGTGATGCCGGTCGGGACCCCGACCCGCCTTTTTCCCCGCCGCTGGAACTGTGCATGGCGCGTACGCCGCTGCCCCCGAGTCTTCCTCTCCCCGCCGCCGGGCTGGATGAGCGCCCCGCGACCGCGCCGGTTGGACCGTCCCTCATCTTCCAAACCTTAGGCGCCGCGCGCCTGGTGCTCGAAGACGGGCGGACCGTCACCCCAAACGGCGTCATCTTTCCCCTCCTCGTGCGGGTGGCGTACAGCGCGGCCTTTCAGTGCCACCGTGACGAGCTGCTGTCGCTCCTCTGGCCGGGGCAACCGCAAGCGCGCCAACGCGGCAACCTGCGGCAAACACTTCATAAAGCCCGGACATGGGGGGTACGGGTATCGCTCGTTGGCGATACCGTGCGCCTGGACCCCGATCAGGTGGTGCGCACCTTTTCGCTGGCCCCCACGCCCGCAAGCTTTGAACGCGATGTCATCCTGGGCCAGCAGCCCATCGGCCCGTTCCTCCCCGGATTTGTCCCCCCGGTGCCAGAGTACCAGGAATGGCTGGAGCGGCAACGCGCCACAACACAGGCCGAGGTGCGGCGGGTTCTCGTAGATCAGCTCCGCCTGCGTCGGGACCGCGCCGATTGGACCGGGGCGAGTGTGATGGCACGCTGGCTCCTGCAGCTCGACCCACTCAACGAGGACGCCACGCTCACCCTGGCCGAATGCGCCATGGTGGAGGGCTCGAAGGTGGAAGCGCTGGCGATCATTGACCGGTTTATTGCGGAAATCGGACCCACGGGGCGTGATATTCGGCTGCCTGTCACACAGCTACGGCGCCGGTTTACTGAGCTGCCCACCCACAAGCTCAGATCGGCGGGGGCCACCAGTCAGCCGTTCATTGGCCGGACCAGCGAATTGGCGCAGCTTACGATGCTGCTCCAACGGGCCCGGTGGCAGGACGGCAGTGCCGTTCTGCTGGTGGGACCAGCGGGAATCGGCAAAACCCGCCTGATCGGCGAACTGTCAACGGTGTGCCAGATTGAGGGCATGCGTGAGGTGCGGCTGCAATGCCGCGAGAGCGAGGGTACTCGCCCCATGTCGGCGATGCTCGAGCTACTTACCGAACTGCTCACCCTCCCGGGGGCCTTGGGTTGCTCGCCCGACAGCCTGCGCCTGCTCCGACGAATGCTCGGGATGTCCACCACCGAGGATGCATCGCCCGGTACTGGGCAAGCGGCAGCGCCCAACCGCCAACTCGAGGGGATGGATCAAGCGGTACTTCGCGGACGCTCCGTGAAACATGCGGTGGTTGATCTGATTGGGGCCATCGCGGAGGAGAAGGCGCTGTTTCTGGTGGTCGAAGATGCGCATTGGATGGACGACGAGTCGTGGGAGGTGCTCAGAGACGTGGCCGAACGTATGGCCCTGCTCCGGGCGTTCCTGCTGATTACGTCCCGTCCCACCGCGCGGAAGCTCCCCTCGCGATCCATGGATGCGGCAGCACGTGTGGAGGTGCGCCTGCACCCCTTAACCCGGGATGAATCCGCATTGCTGGTTCGCAAGCTGAGCACGACGGGGACCACGCCGGTTTCGCCAGATGCCGAGCAGTGGCTCATTAGCGCGAGCGAAGGGAACCCACTGTATTTGCAGGTCCTGGTGAGTCACTGGCTCTCCACCGGGGACCGGAGCAGCGTGCCCCCAACGCTGCAATCGCTGCTGGACCACCGGTTAGGGCAGTTGCCACCCACGGCGCTTCGGGTGCTTCAAACCATCTCACTGCTTGGCCCGTTTGCGTCACTGGATCGCGTGGTTGAGGCGCTCCGCCTGCCAACGAGTGACCTCATGAACGCGCTTGAGCAGCTGGAGAATTCGGGATATCTCGACAGCAGCGACGCCACCCTTGTGATCTCGCACGAGCTCATTGGGCGCGCCGCCATGGGGCAGATCTCCACGCTGGTGTGCGCAACGCTCCGCTCGGCCATTGCCGAGCTGTTTGAGCGTGAACATGCCGATGCCGGCGATAACCGGTTCCTGCTGGAAGCGCTGCACCATTTGGAACAGAGCGGCCGGCGGGATACCGTGCTTCGCTTTTTTCTGAAGCATGAGGAGGCGTTGGTGGCGTACGGACGCCCTCGTGAACTATTGAGAGCCTTAGACCGGGTTACCGACTCCCCCACCGTAACGCCAGCGCCCGCAACCGCGCCCCTCTCGGCTGGACTGCAACGGCTACGGGCACGATTGGAGTACAACTCCGGCGAACACGCGCGTTTTCTCACGCTTGAGACCAGCGGACTCAGGTCGCTCGCAGACTTCCGCACCATCTCGGTGCAGGACGCCGAGCACACGCTCGCCATTGTAAGAGCTTCCCTGCGCGTTGACCGCAACGTGGACTTCCCCGAACTCGCCCGCATTACGCAACACATTGCAAAGGCCGTGCATCTGCCGAGCGCCACCCGGGTGCAAGCCGTAGAAATCGGCTTAACCCTAGCGACCGACAGTTGCGACAGCGCCTTAGCCACCGCCCTGCTGGAGTCGGTTACCGCACCGGATAGCGTGCCGATTGCCAACGACAAGCTCAGGTTAGCCACCATGATGTACAACACAATTTTCGGGTCACTTGACGTGGCCCGGGAATTGGCCGAAAGCCTGCTGGCCGACGCGCTTGCCAATGAAAACTCTACCGCTGCGTACAGGCAGATGTTCAATGCATGCTGTGCTCTCCGCATGAGCGGACCGCTTGAGCGTGCCATGACGGGCTTCACTGCATGCTTTCGCATGGCTACCGAAATGGACGCGCCACGCCTGGCCGAGGACGCTGCGTGGCAACTGGCAATTGTCTACCGTGCGCTGGGGGATAACCAGGCGGCCGATAGATGGACAACCTGCCTGGAAACGCTGTGCGAAAGTGCGGACAATGAAGTCGCCTCCAACGTCAACATTTCACACCGTTGTCAGGATGCCATCCTTGAGCGCAACGCGGATCGAGCCATTGAGTTGCTTATCCAGTCGCGACGTATTGTAAGCTTTGCGCTTCAGTCACTCGCTCATCTGGCGTTTCTCGAACTGGGCACCAGCCTTCTTGATCCAGATTGGGTGCCCAGCGAAGCGCTGCTCGCGGTTGCGCGTACCCATTACGACCGGCATTCATGGTATTGCCATGCCGACGTGTTTGCCCTCACCTTCTTTTCGGCGCTGGAGCGGGTGCAACGGCTGCCGGAAGCATTAACCATGGCCACGGAATACCTCACCGTTCGCCGACGCGCCAAGACTCCAGTGCACGTCTGCTTGCAACAGTGGATAAGCGACCGTACCGGGTAGGGCAGCCTACGCGACGGCTGGTGTGTTCATGCGCTTGCGCATCACACTGAAAATCTGTGTTACGGTCTTGGCGCGGCCGTCATCATCCTGATTGAACAGTCGGCCGAAGTCGGGGGACGCCACCAGCAGCGCACAGATGTGGGGATCAAACTGAATCCCCTGCAGTTTTTTGATTTCCGCTCGCACTTGCGCCTCGCCGAGTGCCTTGCGGTACGGCCGATCGGTGGTCATGGCGTCGATGGTGTCGGCAATCATGATAATTCGCGACCCCAGCGGGATGTCTCTTCCGGCCAGGCGATGCGGATAGCCCGTGCCGTCCCAATTCTCATGATGATGGCGGACGGCCGGAATGACATCCTGGAGATGAGAGATTCGTTCAACCAGCTCGGCGCTCTTGACGGGGTGCAGTTGCATGATCGCCCGCTCTTCCGGCGTCAGGCGCCCCGGCTTGGAGAGAATCGGGGCAAAGATTTCATGAATTTTGCCCACATCGTGCAACAGCGCCGCCGTTGCGATGCGCTCCACTTCGGCAGCTTTGGTGATGCCCACAATGTCAGCGATAATGCGCGAGTACCGGCTGACACGCTGCGAATGACCGGAGGTGTACGGATCGCGGAACTCCACCGTTTGCACAAAGAGCTCCAACAACTCCTTGTTGGTGGTTTGCAGCTGGTGTTTGGATTGGTAGGTCAGTCGCAACCCAACGACCAGTGCGCAGAGCGAGACAATGCCCCACCCGCCCCAGTCCACGTACACTCTCGCGAAGGCGTACACCACGGGAATGGAGGCCAAGTCGTACAGCAAACCAGCGCTGTTCCCTTCTTGCCATGTTCGGTAAATGCTCTTCTTTTCAGCCAGCCCAATAGCGGTAGCCACGGACACGGTGTTCACAAGCAACCAAAGCATGACACTGGCAAAGAGCGGCAGCCCCGGGAATTGCGGATTGGCAAGAAGTCCAACACCGCCGAGTGCCTGATACACCAGCGTGGCGGCACACCCTGCCAACACCGTCTGCGATACGTTGAAAAACCGCTTTAGGGCGGGCATTGGCGTTACAAAATGGACAACGCCCACACAGGCGCCTGCAATAACCACCGTTGCCCACGACGGATACAGAACGAGAGCGGCAAGGTTGGGAATGAAGGAGACATTACCTCTCCCTCCCCCCCGCACACGGTAGTTGAGAAGGGATCCGAGTAGCGCCACCAGCGAAAGCAAAAGTGGGCCAACCAGAGATGCGCTCTGAACTTCCGGTTGATACAGATACAATCCCAAAACCGAGGCAGCCGACGCTGCCACGATCGCACTCACATAGGTGACTACGCTTACTGATTTGGGCATAGAATAAAGAGAACGTCCCCGACGGCCGATCGCGTTACGTTACTGCCAAACCATAGTGTCCGACAAAACGATGGACATCATCGCGTTCACGAGCTGGGCCAGAAATACCATGTGCACGTCACCTCCCTGCGGGGTAGTCACGCGTGTCCCGCTCGGGACTCCACGTGCTGATCGAGGTTGGCTCCGCTCTCGCTGTTTGGCCTGCCCGCTCCGCTTCGCTCTCGACGGCCGACGGGGACGTTTTTGGGTGTCGTCTCGTTCAGACGATGGGGGGTGAACAGAGAAGCCGTGCGCTGCGCTGCACGGCGTGCCGACTGATGCTACTGGTTGAGGTGCACCCAGCGGTTGGTGGCGTCCAACACCGCTAACACCGCACTGGTTTCCGCGCTTTCCCGAACGGCGCAGCTTCCGGTGAGGACCACGGACTCACGCCCCACGCGCGCTGACACGCTCACAAATACGAACTCGCGATCGAAGGCCCCGATAAGCTTGGCTCCATCGAGCGCCAGCGAACGCTCGCCGCCCGGGGTGCCTTTGGACGAGGCCATAATGGCCAGCAGCGTGGACCGCGCGGCCAGCTCAATGCGTGAGCGCTCGCTCTCGTGCCCCTCTGACTCGCCCACAAACTCCTGACCGTCACGGCTAAGCGTTACCCGACTGAGCAGGCCACGCGTGCGCGAGCGGCGCACCTCCACATCCTCAAACACCAACACGCGCCGTGCCGACGCCGACAGATCCGGGCGCGGAGACGGGGCGGCCACCGATGGCACAGCGGGGTCGGCATGTGGCGCCGTCGCCAACGACGGCGCCCGATCGCTCAACCGCTCAGCGGCGACAAACGGCGCCGATACCGGTGCACTAACAGGCGCAGGCGCAGACGCGGAGAACGGCGCGGGTGCAGCCGTTGACGCCACGTCGGGCGCGGCAACCGGCACATCAACGGCCCGCGGCGCATCGAGGGTGGTGGCAATGGAAATGGTGCGGTGATTGACCCGCAAACCGAGCTGCGCCATGAGCGCGCTCTCAATGTTGCGCACCGTGTTCTTGGGCGCGACCAGATCGGTGGTGAGCACGTGGATTTCTTCGATTGATCCAGACTCACCCGGAACGATACGCACCGACAACACCCCAGGGAGGGTGGCAATCAACTCTTCCGCCCGACGGATCGGCAGCACACTCCCGGCGATTGAGCCGGAGGCGCCTGAGAACGACGTCATGCCGAAATTGACTGGGATGGACAGGATTGCCTCCACGGGTGATGCAGTCCGAACACGTGCCTTCCTGGAACTCGAGAGCTAATATGTGACCCAGGTCGCCGTTCGGCAAGACCGGATATTTCACAACTTGTTGTCGGACTTGAACGTACCGCCCGTAACCTCATGTGGCGTCGAGGGACGCCCCTTCCTCATCCCCACGCCCCGCTTCGTCCCCGTCGCCCGCTTCGTCCCCGTCGTACTCCCGCAGCTTCCGGTACAGGGTGCGTTCCCCTATGGCAAGAAGATCGGCCGCCTTCCGCCGGTTCCCGCCACTGTCCCGAAGCGCCGCCTGAATCACCACCCGTTCGATCTCGGCCATGGTCATCCCAGGGCCAAGGGTGAGCACTGTGGGCTGCGGTGACCGCTCGCGCGGCTCAATCCCGCGAACCGCCACGCCCCCCGGCAACGCCATAACGGGATCGGCCTCCAACACCGGCGTGACCGAGGGCGACCGTACCTCCCCGACCCACCCCGGCGCGGACGCCCGTGTTTCACCATCCATTCGACGACGGAGCTCCTCAACCTGCAACTTGAGCTCAACCAAAGAGCGCACAATGAACTCGAGCTCGCGCCCTTGCGCCCGCTCCCCCTCGCGCACCAGCGGGCCCACATGCACCGGAAGGAGTCGGCGCCCCCCTCCGTCGCGAATCGGCCGTGGGATATCGTCCGCACCGATTTCATGGCCATGGGCGAGCACAACCATGCTCTCCACCAGATTGCGCAGTTCGCGCACATTGCCGGGCCAGGCGTACTCCACCAACAGCGTGAGCGCCTCCGCCGAAATTCCGTAGAATTCCCGATCGTGCAACGCCGAGAACTCGGTGACGAAGCGCCGCACCAGGAGGGGGATGTCCTCACGACGCTCCCGGAGCGGTGGCAGATAGATGCCGAGCACGTTGAGCCGATAGAACAGATCGGCGCGAAAGCCCCCCTCCTCGACATGCTCACGCAGCGGTCGATTGGTTGCGGCCACCACGCGCACATCAATGGGAATGGGCTGTCCACTGCCCACCCGGGTGACTTCACGCTCTTCGAGCACGCGAAGCAGCTTCACCTGCGTACTCGACGGGATCTCTCCGATTTCGTCGAGGAACAGCGTGCCCGTGTCGGCCAGTTCGAAGCGCCCTAACCGGCGTTCTGCGGCACCGGTAAAGGCCCCCTTTTCGTGCCCGAACAGCTCGCTCTCCAGCAGCGTCTCGGTGAGTGCGCCCACGTTGACCGCGATAAACGGCTTCCCCCGCCGCGGACTCAACCGGTGAATCGCCCGCGCGACCAGCTCTTTGCCGGTACCGCTTTCCCCTTCAATGAGCACCGTGCTGGTCACGGGCGCGATCTGCTCAATTTTGACGAGCACCTCGCGAATGGCCGCCGACTCGCCCACCAACCCGGTGAGCTCCGCGAGCCGCTGCCGTTCGAGTCGCCGCCGCACGCTATCCACCACCTCTTCAATACGAACCGGCTTGGGCCAGATCTCGGTGTAGCCGATGTCGCGCAACCGCTCGAGCGTCTGCGGTTCGGCGACATCGGTAAAGCCGAGCATCGCCACGTTGTCCCACAGCAGCTGTCGCACCAGCGCCATGTTGGCCGCATCACGCAACGCCCCGGTGAACACCACGATCTCCGGCCGCGCCCGGCGCACGTCACCACGGACATCGTCCATGGGTGAAATGGTGACCGTTGTCACACCAGCCGCCTCGAGCGCGGCGTTGAGCCGAACCGCCGGCTCAACATCGGTCATCAGAATGGCGACCACGCCGGCGGCGCCGTCTTCTCCTCCACCACGCCGCGGTGCTGCGGGGCGCGGACGGGTGCTCACGCCTTCCCGGCCCGCTTGTAAAATGGCAGCGTCACGACGCGCGCCGGCAACAGGCGCCCGCGAATGTCTATCTCAAACATGGTGCCGTCTACCGCGGCCGCTGACGGCAGATAGCAGGTCCCGATAGGCATGCCGAGCGTTGGGCTCATGCACCCACTGCACACCTCACCAATGGTGACGCCACCGTACACGACGCCATGCCCATGACGGGGAATGGCCCGTTCGCCGACCACAAAGCCCACCAGCTTCCGGTCGGTGCCTTCCTGCTTCTGCCGCACCAGCACCGCCTGGCCAAGAAACGGCTCGCGCTTTGCCACCTTCACAAGCCAGTGCAGTCCGGCTTCCATAGGCGTGGTGTGATCATCGAGTTCGTTGCCGTAGAGACACATTCCGGCCTCAAGCCGCAGGGAATCACGGCAGCCGAGGCCGGCCGGGGTTACCGGACCCGCCGCCATCACGGCGTTCCACACAGCAACCGCCTGGTCGGCGTTGACGTACAACTCGAAGCCAAGTTCACCCGTGTAGCCGGTGCGGGAAATAATGCAGGGCACCCCTGCCACATGGCCTTCGGTGAACCAGTAGTACTTGATGCCGTCCAGCGCGACATCAGACAACGACGCCACAATGGCGGGGGCCTGCGGTCCCTGCACGGCCAGCAAGGCGGTGCGGTCGGAGATGTCGGTGATCGTGCAATCGAAACCGGGATGGTGCGCCTGCAAATGCGCGAGATCTTTCGCCCGATTGCTCGCGTTGATCACCAGCATGAGGTGGTCGGCAAACCGGTACACCAGCAAGTCGTCAACGATGGTCCCGTCGGCGCGCAGCAGCGTGGAGTATTGGATCTGTCCCACGGCCAACGCTTCTACGTCATTGCTCGTGACCGAGGACACAAAGCGGATGGCATCGGGTCCACGCACCAGCACTTCACCCATGTGCGACACGTCAAACATGCCGCAGGTGGTCCGCACGGCATGGTGTTCCGCGGTAATGCCGGTGGGGTACTGCACCGGCATTTCGTAGCCGGCGAAGGGGACGATTTTCGCGCCGAGGGCGACGTGCACGTCATGGAGCGGCGTTCGCTGGAGCGTGCCGGGAGTGATATCAGTCATATCTGGAAAAGAAGCCGGGCGCGACCGGAGCGGCCGCGCCCTGAAACATGAGGGTTAACCGGACAACCTGCCAGCAGCACGCGACACCGGCCGCCGACCGAGACCACCTTAGCCAATCGCCGCCATGACATCGGCGGCGTGTCCCGCCGGCTTCACCTTGGCGAACACGGTTGCGATCTGTCCCGCCGGGTCAATCACAAAGGTGGTGCGCTCCACGCCCATGTACTTCTTGCCGTACATGGACTTCTCCTTCCACACGTCGTACGCCTGCAGCACCACCTTTTCCTCATCGGCCAGCAAGGTGTACGGCAGTTCGTACTTCGCCTTGAACTTGGCGTGCGACTTCACGGAGTCGGGGCTGATCCCGAGAATCACCGCCTTCGCCGCATCAAAGCGCGGGAGCGCGTCTTTGAACTCGCACGCCTCCACGGTACACCCGGAGGTATCGTCCTTGGGATAGGCGAAGAGCACCACCCACTGCCCTCGCAGGGAAGAGAGCGTGAGGACGTCGCCGGTATCCGTTGGGAGGGTGAAATCGGGGGCCGTGGTTCCTTGTACGAGTGGCATTGACACGCTGGTTGGAGTTAGAGCGGTTCGTTTCCCATGAGCACCGCCATGATCGCCTTCTGCAGATGGAGCCGGTTTTCGGCTTCATCCCAGACCATGCTCTGCGGCCCGTCGATGACATCGGCCGTGACTTCCTCTCCACGGTGCGCGGGCAGGCAGTGCAGGAAGATCGCATGCGACGCGGCGAGCGCCATGAGCGGGGCATCCACCTGATACAGCGCGAAGGCCAGCGCCCGCTTGGCGTGCTCGTCTTCCTGCCCCATGGACGCCCAGACATCGGTGGTCACCACGTCGGCACCGGCAGCGGCCTCACGCGGATCCCGCAGGAGGTGCACGCGTCCCGAGGCGAGGCCAGCCTGCAACATCCGGGGGTCGGGATCGTAGCCTTCGGGGCAGGCAAGGCGCAGCGTAAAGCCGAGATGCGCAGCCGCTTCAATCCAGGAGTTGGCCATGTTGTTTCCATCGCCGATCCACGCCACCGTCTTCCCGCGCACGTCGCCCAGATGCTGCTGAATGGTGAGGATGTCAGCCAGGATTTGACAGGGATGCGACAGATCGGTGAGCCCGTTGATAATGGGCACCTTGGCATACGTGGCGAGCGTCTCTACGTCCGCGTGCGCGAAGGTCCGGATCATAATGCCGTGCACATACCGGTCGAGCACCCGTGCGGTATCGGCGATAGGCTCGCCTCGACCCAACTGCACATCGCGCGGGGAGAGAAAGTGCGCGGTGCCACCCAGCTGGGTTGCTCCCACTTCAAAGGAGACCCGGGTGCGTGTGGACGACTTCATGAAGATCATCGCCAAGGCCTTCCCGGCGAGCGGCTTTTTGCTGTACTGCCCCACGCGCATCCGTTCGGCGAGGGCCAGCAGGGCAAAGGTCTCGGCCGACGAGAAGTCGGCGATGTTCAGGAAGTCACGATGCGGCGGATGAGGAAGCGACATCTGCGGAAAAGTATGGAGGGGACCCAGCGCACGCTACAGGATGTACTTGCGCAAGTCCTCGTCCTCGCTGATGGACTTGAGCCGATCCCGCACCATCACGGCGTCCACCACCACGGCGTCTTGCCCGCGATCGGGCAAATCGAACAGCACCTCTTCGAGGAGGGTGGTCATGACCGTGTGGAGCCGGCGGGCCCCGATATTCTCCATCCGTTCGTTCACCCGCGTGGCGACACGCGCCAGCTCGGCGATGCCATCGGCCTGAAAGGTTAACGACGCCCCTTCGGCCTCAACCAACGCGGCGTACTGCTTCGTGAGGGCGTTCTCCGGCTCCGTCATAATGCGCACGAAATCCTGCTCGGTGAGTGGCTTGAGTTCCACCCGAATCGGAAAGCGCCCCTGCAATTCCGGAATGAGATCACTGGGTTTCGACACGTGAAACGCGCCGGCCGCGATGAACAGGATATGGTCGGTTTTCACCGTGCCATACTTCGTCTGCACGTTGGATCCTTCCACGATTGGGAGCAGATCGCGCTGTACCCCCTCGCGCGACACGTCGGGACCACCCCCCTGCCCTCGCTCCCCCGCAATTTTGTCGATCTCGTCGAGGAAGATGATGCCCATGGCTTCAGTGCGCTCAAGGGCGTCTTCGGTGACGTCATCGAGGTCAATGAGCTTCTCCAGCTCCTCGTCCAACAGAATGCGCCGCGCCTCACTCACCTTCACGGTGCGCCGCTTTTTCTTTTTGGGCATCATGTCGCGAAACCACTCCGCGACACTTTCCATCCCCTCGTTACCACCCGGCGTCATCATGCCGGGGAGGCCGGGGCCTGACTGCGTCACGTCAAGCTCAACCTCACGGCCATCCAGCTGTCCATCAAGCAGGAGCACGCGCAGCTTGTCACGGGTGCGTTTCTGGCGCTCCAGTGCCGCCTCCTGCTCTGCTTTTGCTTCGGGGGCATCGCCCGTGACGGCCGGCGGCACCGGCAAGAGCAGATCGAGCAGACGCTCGTCCACCTTTTCATTGGCGAGATCGAGGATCTCCGACTCCCGCTCCGTGCGCACCATGTCGATGGCACTTTCCACGAGATCGCGCACCATGGACTCGACATCGCGCCCAACGTAGCCCACCTCGGTGAACTTAGAGGCCTCCACCTTGGCGAACGGCGCCCCTGAGAGCTTGGCCAGCCGCCGGGCGATTTCGGTTTTGCCGACACCCGTGGGGCCAATGAGAATGATGTTGTTCGGCGAGATCTCCTCACGGATGGCTTCGGGAGCCCGCTGTCGGCGCCAGCGATTCCGCAGCGCAATGGCCACCGACTTTTTGGCGTCGGCCTGACCGACGATGTAGCGATCGAGTTCCGCCACAATTTGCCGTGGGGTGAGATCGGCGAGCCGAGCAATGGCTTGCTGCGTACGAGGAGAAGGCATGGGCGAAGGCTAACGCGTCGGGGGGCGTTCGGGCATGCCCGTGTGCGCTAGAAGCGGATTGGCGCGTACACGTCCATGCGCCAGCGCGCGCCGGCTGCCAGTTCACGCGCCACCTCCGCGCGGACTGGTAACCCAAACAGTGCGGCCCCACCACCGACACTGGAACGCACCGCTTGGCTCGCGGGAAAGCGGCGTCGTTCGCCGGCCCATCCCGCGTCCCAGAATAATCCCGGCTGAAAACGGCCCATGCGCGCCCAGCTGATCTCACCGCGGGTCATCCAATAGGCATCGCCGCGCATGGACCCGGCGGTGAGTCCGCGCACGGTTTGCCAGCCGCCCATATTCCACCACCGATGACGCGGCAGCGTGCCGGCGCTGGTCCCGCCGCTGACCATCGCGGTGGCGCGCAGCGTACGCGTGAAGGCGCGGTTTACCGAGAGATCGGCTGCGGCACGCAGGTAACTGGCCGTGCCCGTGGCCGCTTCAAGGCGCCACGCCGATCCGAGCCGCCACCCCTCCTGTTCCACGCCGCGTGCGGCCAACAGTCGCCACTGAACGCCGTACAACGCTCCACCCGGATACGGCAGCGTATCGATCACGTTGCGCTGGAAGGTACGCGAACGATCCAGCAGCCACGGGAGCGACACGGTGGCCTGCGTAGAGACCCCCTGCTGCCACTCCGCAAACAGGCGCAGCTCACGGCGCGTGGCACCGGCCCCGCGACCGGTGCTCCGCCACATGGCCTCGGCGCCGGCGGCGCGAAAGTAGAACTGCTCGTCCTGCGCGCTCATGACGTTTTGCAGCGAGGAGAATGGCGTGAAGGCCGCCCCGTAGTCGTCGGCCTGAACAAGCCGGCGATAGCCCGCAACGCTCACCTCGCCCGCACCGTTGGCGCGCGTGGCCGTCCACTCGCCGTTCAGCTGCCGATCCCCCAACGACCCACGCGCATTGAGCTCCCAGCGCCACCCCGCGCCCAACTGTTGGCGCACCGCCGCGCCAACCGATAAGGCTTCGACGCGATTGAACCGGAGATACTCGAGCCCCATGTGGGTGGTGAGGGGCTGCGGGCTGAACGCCGCCTGCGCACGGACGCCCAGCGCATCGCGCGTTGCGTCGTCCATGGTGCTGGCATAGCGCTCAGCCCGCTGAGCGAAGAGTCCGCCCGAGAGCTCGGGCGCATTGGCCAGCTTGGTTGAATCACATGGAATCGCCACGCGTGTGACCACGGCGTTGCCTAAGCGCGTGCTGGTTTGGTAGCGGACCCCAGTGAGGCGACAGTCGGCGTTGGACTGCGCCTCGGCACGCGCACGGTATTGCCCCCACGCACTATCCATTGCCAGGCGACGCCCGTTCCAGGCGACACTGTCGGCGGCCGTGCGCAACGTGCTCCGGTCACGCCACCATTGCTGCGAACGCGCGTTCAGGGAGTCGAATTCCGCGCGAAGCGCCACGTTTGCCACGGGGATGGTGGGCATGTCCGCCACGGCATTCACGCTCGTGTATCGGAACCCCTGTTCAATGGTGACCGTCGCTTCAATGGGCCCGGCCTGCACGGTGCCGTCAACGCGTCGCACCCTTGGCAGCCAGAAGCGCGATTCGTGCAGTCCGTACTCCAGCGTCACCGCCTGCAACTCGGCTTTCAGTGGTTGGGTTACCGCCTTGACGTACCAGGGCAGCCCCTTGGCGCCGGCCACCGCCTCCTCCGTCCACACGTCATACGGCACGGCCAACCGGTACACGGCCCGCGCCAATTGCATGCGATCGAGGTCGAACCAGTAAGACCCTATCGAGAGATTCCAGCGCGGGGTGCGCGGCCGCGCGCGCAGCTCCCGCAGCGTGATACGCCGTCCGTCCTGCAGGGCAATGCTGGCGCTGTCGCCAAGGGAGAAGGTGTAGTACGCCTCGCTGCCATTGGCGAGCGGATGGATGAGGTTGGTGGTATCGACGTCGGCGTCGCGCCCGTTGGTGCCTCGTGGGCCGCTGAACGACGGGGTCCAGAGTGCGTCCATCCCTGGATACCACGGGATCGGGACAAGCCGATCGCCCGTGGGGTTGGGGAGATCGAAGCTGGTGGTGCGCTCGCGGCGGCGTCCGGTGAGCGCAATATGGGCCCCGGCAGCGCGCGACCAGGTAACGTCCCCCACGGTTTCACGCCGGCCAAGGATCCGCTCCCGGCCAACGACCGCCACGCTTCCACCAGCCGTCACGCGTTCGTAGGCGGTGGCGCGGTAACTCAGCAGCGTCGAATCCACCCAGAAGCGCTCCTGGCGCGCCCGCTCCACGAAGAGGCGGGTTTCGGGGGTGGCAAAGGCCGTGGCGAGCTCGGCCGCGGTTGGGGTGCGTCGGCGCGCGGGCTCGGGTTGGCTCTCCTGCAGCAGCAGGGCCGCAACGAACAGCAGCGGAAGCGGCATGACGTGATGTGTACCGCGAGGCTACACGGTGGGTTCCAGTACGGTGATGTTGGTGTTGGTGTAGATACAAATCTCACCGGCAATGGTGAGCGCTTTCCGGACAATCTCTGCGGGCGACAGCGTGGTTTCACGCACGAGAGCGCGTGCCGCCGCCTGCGCATAGGCGCCGCCGGATCCGATGGCGAGGATCCCATCGTCAGGTTCGATGAGTTCGCCGTTGCCACTCAGCATGAAGCCATGATCGACATCGGTCACGATGAGCATGGCCTCAAGGCGCCGGAGCACCCGGTCGCTGCGCCATTCCTTGGCCAATTCCACGGCAGCCTTGGGCAGATTGCCGGGAAAGCGATCCAGCTTTTCTTCGAACTTCTCAAACAAGGTGATGGCGTCGGCCACTGAGCCGGCAAAGCCGGCAATCACCCGCCCCCCCTTGAGCGGCCGGACTTTCACGGCCTGCGATTTGGCGATAGTGTCGCCAACGGAGACCTGCCCGTCGCCGCCGATGGCCACGCGTCCCTGGCGGCGCACGGCGAGGATGGTAGTAGCTCGAATAATGGGGAGAGGCATATTACAGAAATGTATCCCATCACCTACCACGACGTTGTGGCCGCCCGCGCCCGGTTGCGCCCTTTTCTCGACCCCTCGCCAGTCCGGCACTATCCACCGCTGGACGCCCTGGTGGGCCATGGCATCCGCGTGCTGGTGAAGCATGAGAACCATCTTCCCACCGGCAGCTTCAAGGTGCGCAACGGCACGTCCTCCATTACCGCGTTACGCGACGACGACGCCGCGCGCGGTGTGATGGCGGCCAGCACGGGCAACCATGGCTTGGGGCTGGCATGGGCCGGCGCGCAACGTGGCGTGGCGGTGACGGTCTGCGTGCCGCAGGGCAACAACCCCGAAAAGAGCGCGGCCATTCGCGGGCTGGGGGCCACGGTGATTGAAGTGGGCGACCGCTACGACGCCACCATCGCGGCGTGCCACGCCATGGCCGCACGGGACGGGAAGACGCTGGTGCATTCCACGAACCATCGGGAGGTCATTGCCGGTGCGGGCACGATGACGGCGGAGTTTTTGGAGCAGGCGCCGGAGATTGACGCGATCATCATCGCACTGGGCGGCGGCTCACAGGCCGTGGGCGCGTCGGTGGTGAGGGATGTGCTCAAGCCCGACGTGGAGGTCTACGCGGTGCAGAGCATCGGCGCCTCGGCGCAGCACGATGCCTGGCACGACGGCGTGCCGCGCGCGGGCGCACCGGTGCAGACGTTCGCCGAGGGGATCGCGACCGGCGCGACGTACGACCTGACGTTCGCGGCGCTGCGCGACGGATTGGCCGGGTTCGTGCTGGTGGAGGAAGAGGCCATTGCGCAGGGTGTCCGCGATCTGTGGCGGATCACGCATAATCTGGCCGAGGGTGCCGGGGCGACCGGACTGGCGGGGCTGCACCTGCTGGCGCCGCGGCTGGCGGGGCGCGCGGTGGGCATCATCCTGTGCGGGGGCAATCTCGACGCGTCTCGCGCTGTTACGGTGTTGTCCGGGGGCACGCCGTATTGAGTTTTGAGTTGGTGGTGTGCTTCCGGATAGGTGATGGTCGTCGATGCACCTCCCTTTCTCCGCTTCCTGCGGGCGGGACGCGTGGGTTCGCCGAGCGAGTGAGGTGCGGCCGCCCGCAGAGGCGGCTGCAGGGAGATGCACCGCCGACCTACCGGTGGGCAGGGGGAGCACATGGCGTGGACCGCGGCGGCGGCGTGCCTTCGGGGAGCTCGTGGCGCGCGCGCCGCGTCGCGGTGATTGCCGTCGGGCTTTGCGGGTGCACGTGGTTCCCCGCGGTTTCCTTCTCCCCGCGACTGCGCGCCGGACTTACCGTCGGGGCGCAGGGCCATCGGCAGACAGCGCGGGCGTGAATTCCGGCCGGCCTGTGCGAGTGTAGCCGCTCGGCCCGTGGGGCTCCACGGCGGCTCTCTGCGAGGGGCGCACAGGCTGTCGCGGCGCTCCTACGATGCACCCCGCAGAAAAGCCGACGAGGAGTTCCCCACGGGCCGACGCGGCGTACGCGCCCAGCCCCGCCACCGCACGCACCACGAGCAAAGCCGAACGCACACCACCACACACACAAGAGCTAGGCGCGCGGGTGCGCCTGCCGATAGACCTTTTTGAGGCGTTCGACGCTGGTGTGCGTGTAGATCTGCGTGGTGCTGATGCTGGCGTGACCGAGTAATTCCTGCACGGCGCGGAGGTCGGCGCCGCCATCGACCATGTGCGTGGCGAAGGAGTGCCGTAGCGAGTGCGTACTGAGTCCTGCTCCTTCGTCCACGGCCGACAGCAACTGCACGACGGCGTGCTGAATGGCGCGTGGGCTCATGCGGCCGCCGCGTTCACTCAGGAACACCGCACTGCGCGCCGGCTTGATGGCGCCGTCTTTACGCTTCGCGAGCAGCGTGTCGCGCTTCACGAGATAGTTGCGCAGCGCGCGTTGGGCGTGGTCGCCGAGCGGCACGATGCGTTCCTTACGGCCCTTGCCACGCACTTTGACCTGTTGGGCGACGAGATCGAGATCGCCGAGATCGATGCCGCGCAGTTCGGAGAGTCGGAGTCCGCTCGAGTAGAACAGTTCGAGCATCGCGAGGTTGCGCACGTCGGTAAACTCGAGACTCTGCGCGCGCGTGGCGGCGTGTTCAAGCAGCGTGTCGGCCTGCCGCTTGTCGAGATAGGAGGGCAGCGTGCGCGGCAGCCGCGGCGACTTCACCGCGCGCGCCGGATTCACGTCGACCCGTTCATCGCGGTGCATCCAGCGATAGAAGCTGCGTACGGCCGACAGCTGACGCGCCACCGAGCGTTTGGCGAGTCCACGGCGCGTGCAGTGCGCCATAAAGCCGCGGATGTCCGTGCGCGAGAGCGCGTTCCACTGCCACCCGTCAATGCCATGCGTGCTGGCGAGCCAGGTGGAGAATTCGCGCAGGTCGCGCCGGTACGCCGAGATCGTGTTGGGCGAGAGGTCACGCTCCTTGGCGAGATGGACGAGGAACTCGTCGATCTCGGCGGGGAGTGCCGTTTCCGGCACGTCCGTGTCGGGCACTTCCGTTTTGGGCACGTCCGCGGGCGGGAGCGCGGCCTCGTCGCTCACGCGTGCATCACCCGTGGATTGCCATCGGAATGATCCCCGAGGCATCACGCCACTCTGCCATGGCGGTGAGCGCGCGCTCGGCGAACAGCTCGCGCTTCTTCGCCTTGTCCTTCAGCACCTTCGGCGCGACACCTTCGAGATCATCGAGTAACCCGAAGTTGGCGTTCATTGGCTGAAAGTGCTTCGGGTCGGCTTCGCGCATGTAGCGATAGAGCGCGCCCATCATGGTGGCAGGCGGCGGCACCACTGGGTCGTCACCGGCGATCTGTCGGGCGAGATTGATGCCCGCCAACAAGCCGGTGGCGCTGCTCTCGGTGTAGCCCTCAACGCCGGTGATCTGCCCCGCGAACATCAGCATCGGCGCGTCGCGCAACGACAGGTGCGACGACAACGCAGCCGGTGCATTCACGTAGGAATTGCGATGAATGGACCCGAAGCGCAGAAACTCCGCCTCGGCCAAGCCCGGGATCATGCGGAACACGCGCGCCTGCTCGGGGATGCGCAGGCGGGTCTGAAAGCCCACGAGGTTCCACATGCGACCGCCGCGATCTTCCATGCGTAGCTGCACCACGGCGTGCGGACGCGTCGTGGAGCGTGGGTCTTGCAGCCCGATGGGCTTCATGGGACCGAAGCGCAAGGATTCGCGTCCACGGCGCGCCATTTCTTCGATGGGCATGCACCCTTCGAAGTAGGGCACCGCGTCGAACTCGTGCGCGGTGAACTGGTCGGCGGTGGTGAGGGCGTCAATAAACGCTTCATACTCGTCACGTGTGAAGGCGCAGTTGAGATACGCCCCTTCGTCGCCGGCGCCGTCCATCGTTTCCTTGCCCCAGCGCGAGGCGCGGAAGGCGATGCTCTGGTCGATCGACTCGAGTGACACCACGGGCGCGATAGCATCGTAGAACGCGAGCGACTCGACCCCGAGCCGCGCGCGGATCGCATCAGCCAGCGCGTCAGAGGTGAGCGGGCCGGTGGCGATGATGCCGACCTCGGGGAGCGCCGTGACTTCCTCGCGCGACACGCGGATACGCGGATGCGCATGGATGCGGTCGTGCACGTGCTGCGAGAAGATCTCGCGATCGACCGTGAGCGCCGATCCGCCCGGGACGCGCGACTGATCGGCGCAGTCGAGGATGAGCGAGCCCAGTTGCCGCATCTCGGCCTTGAGCAGGCCGTGCGCGTTGCTGGTTTCGGTGCTCTTGAACGTGTTCGAGCAGACGAGTTCACCGAGTTTTTCGGTGCGATGCGCGGCGGTGCCGCGGGCGGGGCGCATTTCATACACCACGACAGAATGCCCGCGCTCGGCGAGCTGCCAGGCGGCTTCGCTTCCGGCGAGCCCGCCACCGATCACCTGCACTTCGTTGGATGCCATGCGTGAAGTCTAACGGGGCGCGCTTGCCTTGGGTTCGTGGTGCTCTGTGGTGCTCTGTGGTGCTCTGTGCTGCTCGGTCTGCGCGAACGCGCGATCGGCGGCGGGGATGGAGGATGCGACTAGCCGCATGGCGGAACTCGTCGAGGTGCCAAGGGAGCGCGCGCACTTTGTCGCGCCTTCGGGCTTCCGTGCATTGCGCCAGGCCGTGGTACGCGTATGACGCAGCCCGTCCCAACCCGTGGGTCCCTGCGGCGAATCTCTGCGGGGGTGGCGCCGGCGCCGGAGCGTAGCGACAGGCGCACGGCCACCCCCGCAGCAATTTCGCCAAGGGGATCCCACGGGTTGGGCCGGGCGTCTCGCGCACACCAAAGCCCAAAGCAAAACGGTCGCGCCAGGCATGAATGCCAGCGCGACCGTTCCACGATCCTCCTAACGCACGCCGTATCAGGCCACTTCGGCCACCAGTTCGGCCTCGTCCGGGCTGGGCACGTCCCACTCGTTGGCGCACTTGAGGCACTTCCGGAACGCCCCGCGCGTCTTGTTGGCTTTGGCCTCCGCTCCGACAAAACCGCACTCCGGACAGGCTTCGGCCACCGGTTTATCCCACACCACGAAATCGCAGTTGGGGTAGTTCTCGCAGCCGTAGAACGCCTTGCCACGCTTCTTACTGCGTCGCTCGGCGATTTCCCCGCCGTCCTTCGGGCATTGTACCCCGGTGGGCATGGAGCGCGTGCCACGGCACTTGGGGAACTTCGAGCACCCCAGAAAATCACCCGAGCGTCCATGACGAACCACCATGGCCTCGCCGCAGTCCTGACACTTGTACTTGGTGAGCTCGGCCGGCTTCTTCTCGCCCTTAATGGGACGCGTGTACTTGCACACCTTCGGGTGGTGTTCACAGGCCACAAACGGCCCGAAGAATCCCCCCTTGGCCACCAGGGCACCGCCGCACACCGGACACTTTTCGGTCGCGAGCGCTGACAGGTCGTAGGCCTCACCGATCAGGGCATCGAGATCGTTGTCGTTCAGCGTGGACTGGAACGGGGTCCAGAAGTCGGACAACGCGCGGACCCAGCCAATTTCGCCGTCGGCGATCTTGTCCAGTTCCCCTTCCATCTGCGCCGTGAACTGCACGTTGAAGATGTCGGGGAATTTCTTGACCATCACTTTCTCCACCGTTTCACCGAGCGGCGTGGGGAAGAAGCGACGTTGCTCCAGCAAGACATAGCGCCGTTCGGCGAGCACCGAAATGATGGACGCGTAGGTGGACGGGCGACCGATGCCGAGGCGTTCCAACTCCTTCACGAGGGAGGCTTCGGAGAAGCGCGGCGGCGGCGCGGTGAAGTGCTGCGCGGGGATAATCGCCTTCACCGGCACCGATTCGTTGAGATCGAGGTACGGCAAGGCCTGCTCATCTTCGAGCGCCTTCCCGTCGCCCTCCTCACGCGCCTCGCGATACAGCCGCAGGAATCCGTCGAACTTGATGACGGAGCCGGTGGCGCGAAACAGATAGGAGCGTCCGGTGGTGGGAATGTCAAAGTCCACCGTGGTGGTGTCGAACACGGCCGGGGCCATCTGCGAGGCCATGAAGCGCTTCCAGATGAGTTCGTACAACTTGAACTGATCGGCGGTGAGCTTCCGGGCGAGTCGTTCGTCAGGCCGGCGGGTGGGATCGGTTGGCCGCACGCCCTCGTGGGCATCCTGGGCGTTGGACTTCCCACTGAGATAGAGCTGCATGGAGGCGGCCAGATACGCCCCGCCAAACTCGCCTTGCAACCACTCCCGCGCCGACGCGGCCGCGGTTTCAGAGACGCGCGACGAGTCGGTACGCATGTAGGTAATGAGACCGACCTGCCCGTCCTCTCCCCCCACGTCGATGCCTTCGTAGAGATCCTGCGCCAGCCGCATGGTGCGCTTGGAACCGAAGCCCAGCTTTTTGGCGGCTTCCTGTTGCAGCGTAGACGTGGTGAAGGGCGCCGCAGGATTTTTCCGCTTTTCACGGCGCTTCACGTCGGTGACGGTAAACTGCGTCCGTCCCTTCAGGTCGGCGAGAATCCGCTCGGCTTCCGCTCCGGTGGTGATTTCCGGCTTGCTGCCATCGATGTGATGGAGCTTGGCCGTGAAGGGCTGCGTGCCCTTTTGCAGGTCGGCCGAGATGCTCCAATACTCAACGGGGGTGAACGCGCGGATTTCGCGTTCGCGCTCCACGATGATGCGGAGTGCCACGGTTTGCACACGCCCGGCGGAAAGCCCCTTCTTTACCGTCTTCCACAGGATGGGACTGGCTTTGTACCCCACCAAGCGGTCGAGCACACGGCGCGCCTGTTGGGCATCGACCTTTTTGTTGTCGATGTCCATGGGGTTTGCCATGGATTCCTTCACCTTGTCCTTGGTGATCTCGTGGAACATGACGCGGCGGATCGGTGCCGTCACGGCGTACCGGGGAGGCTGCGTAAAGAACTGTTCCACATGCCACCCAATGGCTTCCCCTTCGCGGTCAGGGTCGGTGGCGATGAAGATTTCGCGCGCGCCTTTGGCGACGCGTTTGAGTTCGGCCAGGATGTCTTCTTTCCCCTCGATTGTGACGTAATCGGGGGCGAAGCCATGTTCGATGTCGATGCCCAGCTTCTTAGCCGGCAGGTCGCGCACATGACCCACCGTGGCCTTCACCGTGAAACCACGGCCAAGGTACTTGCCGATGGTCTTGGCTTTGGCGGGTGACTCCACGATCACGAGCGTGGTGCCGCCCGCGGGCGCGGGTTCATCATCATCGCCCGCCACGTCCTCAACGCGGGACCGGACCCGGGCCTTGGTACTCACCGTTTTCCGGGCGGCCGCTTTCTTCGCCACCTTTTTCGCCGCTTTCTTCGCGGCTTTTTTGGCGGCCTTCTTTACCGGCGGCTTCGGTGTGGGCGTGCGCGCAGGAGACGGTTCCGCGACTCCGCGGACCGCCGTTGCTGCCGTCTTCTTCTTCGCCACCGCCGCGGTTTTCGCGGTGGCCTTTTTGGCCACCGCGCGAACACCCGACTTTACGGCGGGAGGGGATTCACCCGCACCCGTCGTGGACCTGCCCTTCGAAATTGGCATCAGCTCAGTGTACCTGGGGGCGCTCGCCGTTTACCGACCCATCCTCAACCCCGACATCCTCCGCGATCCCGCGGATATCCGAGAGGCTGATCCGGCCGTCGATATGTACCAGCGCACGCTCCACCAACTGCTCAAAATCGTTGAAGTTTACCGCTCCGGAGCCACCCAACTGTACCAAGTAGCCCCAGGCCTCAGCGGTAAACCGTCCGCGCTCATGCGGCCCCTGAACACGGAGCGGCGCGTGGCGTAACATCATGTCCGCTCCCGAATCATGGGAGAAGGCAGTATCGCTATAAAGAAGGGAAAGGATCTCACCAATCTGTCGCCGGTTGTACCCATGTAACGAGAGATAGGCTTCAACCTCCACTATATCCGCGTCAGCCGCGAACTGTTCGCGCAACGCCACGATAACGGAGGACCATCGATCAGTCATGGCCTAACCTATCCCCAGAGTCCCGTCGTGAGCAAGCGCCACCACGGAATCAATAAGTCGTTGAGAGTCAACATCTTCCACGTTTAGCACCACATCGGCCAAGGCGTACAGCGCCGATCGGCGCTCCCAGAGCGTGTGCATGGCCATGGCTGGGTCCGCTTGCGCCAACAGCGGTCGCACATTGCGCGACCGTGACAACCGGCGCAACGCTTCCTTCGGCGAAATGGCCAAGTGGATAATACGCCCCGGGGGGCGCAGGAGGGACATGACCCCGGGGATAGTGACCCAACCCCCGCCCGGCGCGAGCACCATCGGCGGGGCTGCCGCCAGCTCCTGCGTTAGCGCCAATTCCCGCTGCCGGAACGCCACCTCGCCCTCTTCGGCGAACATCCGCGCCACCGACGTCCCAACCCGTCGTTCCAGTTCCGCATCAAAGTCCAGAAACGGGCGCGACAACCGGCTCGCCACCGCCCGTCCAACGGTGGATTTGCCGGAGCCGGGCAGACCCACGAGCACCAGATGTCCGTCGATTTGCAGGCCAGACGCCCGCGTCATCCGACCCGCTCGTCCAACCGGGCGAGATAGGCGTCGACGTTGCGAAGGAGCTCACCCAGCGAGTCACCGCCAAACTTTTCGAGCACGGCATCGGCCAGCACAAAGGCCGCCATCGCTTCAGCGATCACGCCCATGGCCGGCACTGCGGTCACGTCGCTCCGTTCGGCGACGGCCAACGCCGGGCTCCCGGTGGCCACATCAATGGTGTTCAATGGGCGCATGAGCGTGGCAATGGGCTTCATGGCCACGCGGATGACCAGCTCCTCACCGGTGGTCATGCCCCCTTCGGTACCGCCGGCGCGGTTCGTGGTGCGACGGACATGTCCGCACCGCGTGCGTCCCGGGGCCGCCTCGATCTCATCATGCACCTCGGCACCGGTGCGCCGGGCCGTTTCAAAGCCGAGGCCGATCTCCACCCCCTTCACGGCAGGGATGGAGAGCATTGCCTGCCCGAGGCGACCATCCAGCCTGCGATCCCACGACACGTGCGAGCCCAACCCCACGGGGAGTCCCGTGACCACGACTTCACAGATCCCGCCAAGCGTGTTGCCCTCTACTTTGGCCGCATCAATGCGCCTGATCATGTCGGCTTCGGCGATCGGATCGAGCGTGCGCAGCGGTGACGCGTCGGACGCGGCATTGAGATCGGGGGGCATCACCGGGGGGCGCGTGGCGTCAATCCCGCCAAGGTGCACGAGGTGCGACCCGATCTGCACACCGAGGCTTCGGAGGAGGAGGCGGCAGAGCGCCCCGGCGGCGACGCGCGCCGTGGTTTCGCGGGCGGAGGCCCGTTCGAGGATGTCGCGCGCATCAACGCGGTCGTACTTGAGGAGTCCGGTGAGGTCGGCGTGTCCGGGGCGCACGCGGGTGACCTGCCGTTTTCGCGCGCCCTCCGCATCGCTCTCACGCGGGGCCGGATCCATGATCTCGGTCCAGTTTTTCCAATCGTGATTGCGAATCACCATCGCGATCGGCGAGCCCAGCGTTTCGCCGGCGCGCACGCCAGACACGAACTCGATCTGGTCGCGTTCGATCTGCATGCGACGTCCCCGTCCGTACCCGTGCTGACGGCGGGCGAGTTCCGCGTCGACATCGGACGCACGCACCAGCACGCCGGCTGGCATGCCCTCCAGAATCGAGACAAGCGCCGGGCCATGTGACTCACCGGCGGTGGTAAAGCGAAGCATGTGAAGACGGAGCAAGCAACGGCTGGACGGCGGCGGTTCCGCGCCCGACTCACAACGTACGACGTGACACCGCGCGAGGGGAGCCATGGCGCCACCCGGCTTTCGCGAGCCACCACCTGAACGCACGACGGCCCTGGCGCCGAAGCGCCAGGGCCGTTCCACCGATCCCGCGAAGGGTGCGCAGTGGCGCGTCTTACTGACAGGTCGTGGTGAAGTTGTCCGGCAACGCCACCACGGTCACGCCGCGTATGGTGGCCCCCACCAGCACCAGCTGCCCATTCGGACGCAACGTGGCGCGCACCGGCCCGATAATCGGATCCCGAATGGGAATGGTAGCGATCTTCCGGTAGCAGTAGCTGTCGAAGACGTCAATCACCGCTTCGCTCGACGCCACGAAGGTCAACCGACTGCGCAATGCTGAATTGCTTCCGGTGTTGAGCGGATGGAAATCAAGGCCGCCGCCACTTGGCCGCGATTGCAGAATACCCTGCAGGCGGAGGGTGCGATCGAACAGATAGGTGGAGTCACCTTTCACCGCGTTGAGTTCGCCATCGAAGTTGATGCCGACCCCCTGTACCCGGGAGAAGGTGTTGGCCACGAAATCGCTCACATCAAACGGACGTGAGATGCCGCGGTCGATGATGGGGAGGGGCGGAACCGAGTCCATGCCCGTGGTGACATCGTAGGTTAAGGCGCGACTTCCGAGCACGGGGCCACCCTCACCGAGCACCGCCCGGCGGAAATTCCCCGATCCACGCACAAACGTGGTGTCCCGGAACGCCAGTTTATCAATGCGTATGACCACGGAGTAGCCGAACGTGCCGCCACGGCCGTCCGGAATGAGTTGCCGGTACGGCACCAGCATGGAGTCACTGCCAAAGCCTGCCGCGGCAAAGCGCTGGATTTCCAGGGTATCCGATCGGCCTTCGGTCTGGCCCATCGCCTGCTCGAAGAAAAAGTGCGAGGTACGCTTCGTGAGATTCTCCCATCGAATGGTGCCTTGATTGGGGAACGGCATGGACTGCCCACCGGTTGGCGTGGTGGAGTACACGGCCACCACGTCTTCACATGGTGCGTCCGGCTCATTGCCCCCACTGCACGTGGCCGCGAGATACTGTGGCCGGTCGCTGAAGTCATACACCGTGCGCTGCGTGATCAACGCATCGCTGGTCTGGGACCGCACGGTGGTCACGCTGTAGGCCACAATATTGGGCAGCGCATAGCGCGACACCTCGCGACCCGTTGAGCCTACCCGCAAGTCCACGTAGCTCAGATTGGTACCCCCGGAGTTCGCGACAATGAGCGTGTCGCCCATGACACCGCTCCGACTACGCGGCCACGGTGCAATGCCCCAGGGCCGCGAGCCCACGGCGATCGGTGTGCGGAACGTCGAGTCGGCGAGATTGTACACTTCCAGCCAATTCCGCTCGATGTTGGACAGATAAATGCGGTCGGTACGCGGGACGTAATACGCATCGGCGACCTGACCACCATTGGGGAGCGGACTGGTGTACCCCGCCACCACCGTGGCCGTATCTAGCCGCAGGCCCCCGGAGCCGAATCGTGCCACGTCGCGACGCCCGTTGGCGTTGCGGGCAAACCCCGACACCGTGACCAACGTTGGAAAGACGGTGATTGGCAGCCGCGCCCGGAACGTGCGCACGAGGGTTGAAAAGCCACCCGTGGAGAGGACCGAGTCGGCCACGAGGACTTGACCGGTCAGGCCGCGTACTTCGTAGCCGAGCACGGTAATGCCCACGGGATCCGTCGCCTCCACAAACACGGTATCCGTAACCTCGAGGCGCGACGCGATACCCGTGCGAACAATGGGGATCGTGGTGGCCGTGGTTTGGCTCTGCACCGAATACTGCACCGCCGTGCCCAGCACCCGCTGGTTGAGCGAGTCGGTGATGAACGGCGTGACGGTGATGAGGTTCCCCTTCACCGTGTCGGGCATCACCAGCGTATCGAGGACGGCCACGGAATCCTTGAACGGGGTGCTGAAGGACGTCGAATCCTTGAGGTTATACGCCCCGGTGATTTCGTAGCCCAACGTCCGCACCTTGTAGCGCGCCCGTCCCGAGAAAGAAATCACGAGGGACTTGCCACTCACCACCGGAGAACCCGAGGCCGGGCTGGTGATCACGGCCTGCGGTGGTTCGAGGTTCCCAACCGCCAGCGCGACGCGCGCGGTGTCGGACTGGTTCCCAGCGCCATCGATCGCGATGGCGCGTGCATTCACCGTTGCCCCGATGGGCGCATTCGACGGCACCTTCATGTTCACGTTCACCGTGAGCGTGGTCACGGCCGTTGTCATGACGGTGTCATACGTGGTGGTGAATCCACCTGAGAAGAGCACACGGACCCGCTTGAGCCCGATGTTGTCGGTGGCATTCACCGTGAGCGAGAGCAGCGTGTCCGAGACCACTTTGCCCTTGGCCACCTGGACCCGCGGGACGACGTTGTCAGGGAACGGCGGGTCGATCACTTCATCACCGCTGCATGCGCCCAAGGCAGCGAGCGCCGCCACGGCCACGAGCATGGCCGGGCGAGCAGTGTACGCGGAGGGCCGTCGCACCAGGCGACGAGCGCAACTCGTGGTCATAAGCATCAGCGTCCTCATGGCGTTAACGACCCGGCGGGAGCGCGCCATCATCCAGAATGTGCGGGGTCACCAGAATCAGCAGATCGCGCTTCGTTTCGTTCTTCGAATTCTGCGAGAACAGACGGCCGACAAACGGAAGGTTCATCAGGATGGGAATCCCGCTCCGAAAACGGTTGGTCTCCGTCACGGTCAGTCCACCGATGACAGCAGCCTCACCATCCGCGACCAGCACCTGCGATTCCGCACGCTGCCGGTTGAAGATGACGCCCACATCCGTCGCCGCGATTTCCGCACTGGAGTTCTCCGCCTTAATGCTGAGTAACACCATGCGGTTGTTGGTGATCTGCGGTGTGACCGAGAGTTTGATACCCGCTTCCTCTTTGGAGACCGTCGCGCGGGGGAAGAACGCGGCCGCGTTCGGCTGCGCCTGACCACCACCGCCGCCACCGCCGCCACCGCCACCACCACCGCCGCCGCCGGCACCACCACCCGCACTGGCGTCAATCACCCGAATGGGGATCTCCTGCCCCACAAAGATCTCGGCGCTCCGGTTGTTCAGAATCGTCACGCTAGGCTCCGACTGCACATCGGCCAGCGACGACGACTGCAAAGCGTTGAGGAACGCGGTGAGCTGATAGCGGCCAAGCGCCGTGCTGTAAATCAGGTTCAGCGCATTCGGCTTGATGGCGTTGTTGGCGTTGGCAATGCCGGCCAATGCGTTGCCACCTAGGGCAATGCGCGCCGGTCCTTCGAACGCAGTTCCACCGCCAGTGGCGTCCGGCACGCCGTCGCCGTTCGTGTCCACGGGGCGCATCGTGTTGGGGTCGATGCGCGGGACAAGCTGCTGAAAGAACTGCTTGTTGCCGGTGCCAAGATCATAGGCGAGGCCGATGTCCTGGATGCCAGTCCGATTGACGAAGATGATTTTGGCCTTGATGGCAACCTGCGGCGTCCGGATGTCGAGCTGCTGAATACGCGCCACGATTTCGGGGAGCCGCGATGGGACTTCGGTAATGATCAGCTTGTTCGTGGCACTGTCCGCCGCGACGGACCCCCGCACCACACAGCCTTTCCCGGCTGTTTGATCCTGCTGTCCACCACCACCGCCACCCTGGTTCATTTGCATGCCCATATCACGGCCCGTGGCCATGGTGGTGAGCCCGGTGCAATCCCTGGCCAGCAGCTGCTGTACGGTTCCACGCAGCACAGACGCCTTGGAATAGTTGACGTCGACGATCTGCGTGATGAGTGGCTCGAGCGCCTGATTCGTTGCGAGGTTGCGGTAGCTATCCACGGTAATGATGCCGCTGGCGTCTTCCGTGGCCGCGAGGCCCTGTGCCTGGAGGATGGCCTGCAGCGCGACATCCCACGGCTTATCGGCGATGTCCGCGGTGACATCACCCGCCACATCCTTGCCAACGATGATGGTGCGCCCGGAGAACGTCGCAAAGGCTGCGATCACGTCGCGAATGCTGGTTCCGTCGTAGCTCACCGAGATCCGCGGCTTCTGCAGTTGGCGGCGCGCTGCCGCCATCGAGGTGACCGTGGCCGGCGTACGCGCCGTCAGCGGTTCCGCTGGACGATCTTCAAGGATACCGGCTGCCGTGGCAACCTTCGCCGGCGCCTTCACCGGTTGCACTTTGACGGGCTTCGCCTTCACGGGCTCCAGCTTCACGGGCTCCGCCTGTACGGGTTCCGCTTTCACCGGCTCTGGCTTCACGGGCTCCGCCTGTACGGGCTCCGCTTTCACGGGCTCCGCTTTCACGGGCTCCGCTTTCACGGGCTCCGTCTTCACCGGCTCCGGCTTCACGGGCTCCGCCTTCACGGGCTCCGGCGTCACCGGCTCCGCTTTCACGGGCTCCGCCTTCACCGGCTCCGGCGTCACCGGCTCCGCCTTCACGGGCTCCGCCTTCACGGGCTCCGGCGTCACCGGCTCCGCCTTCACGGGCTCCGGCTGTCCCGCATTCGGCGTCACGGTGCCTGGAGCCGGGACCGACGCAATGGAGACCTGTGGCTCAAGACTGCCAGCCGCCTCCTCCGTGGCCAACAGTTCGGGCGCATTCCGTGATCCCCAGCGCGCAAACGCGACGGCCGGGGCGGTGAGTGTAATCCGCAACTGCGCGCCAACGCGAACCACCGCGTAGTTGTGCGCGCTATCGAGGTCGATGACAACGCGCGCCGTGTCGGGGCGGAACTGGGACAGGCGAACGTTTCGCACCGGACCGCGGGTCTTGCCGTCATAGTTGGACGGAATCGCCAGCGCGGCGCCGCCGAAATCCACGACGATTCGCGATGGATTCTCCAGCGTGAAGTGCCGAAGCGTGACACTTGAATCCAGCGACAGGACGATCTCAGCGCCCGCACTGGCCGGCATCACCGCGATGCTCCGTACACGGCCGCGCGCCGGAATCTCCGCGCCGGACATGACCGCCACTGCGGCAGTTGGGGCATGCCACGCCACCGGTGCGTTCGCCTGCGCCAGCGCGAAGGCACCCGGCACAAGAAGCACGGAGATCATTCCTACTGTTGTCGAGCCCATCATGGGTTCCTCACTTTCGTCGTGTCGCTGCTGAGTGGCAGCGTTTCCTGCCGGTTGAATCCGAATTCCTCAATCGTGAACTGCACCGACTTCTGCCGGATGGCCGCAACGCGTAACCGGCCGAGCTGCTGCCCCACGCGTACGCGATACTGTTGCTTCGAGTACGTGTCACGCAGAATGGCCACGGAGTTGCTGCCGGCTCCAACCGGATCAAAGGCGACGGCGGTGAGTCGCAGGTCACTCAGGAGCGGCCGTATGTCGCGACTGTTCATCAGCGACTTGTACGGGTCCCGACGTCCACCGCCATCGTAGGCAAAGGTCTCGCGCTGCAGAATGATTTCCGTGGGCATGCCGGCAGACTTTTTGGGAGCCGTTGCTGACGCCGTTGTTGCAGCCGTTGCTGGAGCCGTTGCTGGAGCCGTTGCTGGAGCCGTTGGTGCAGCCGTTGCTGACGCCACCGTTCCCGCCGACTCCCCGGATACCGTGCGCGCCGGTGTCGGAGGTACCGGTGGCTGTGCCACCACAGCACGTCCCGCCACGTTGAGCGAGAGCAGGATCAACAGCATGGCGAATCGCCTCATGACGAACGCTCCTTCACGGCCGGTTTTGCCGGGGATGTCTTTTCCACGTAGGTCTGCAGCGTGATGGTGGACGCGAGCCCACCCTTTTCAGAGGATTGGGGCACGCTCCGCGGCGTGGTGTTCCCCGCACTGGTTGTCACGGAGAAGCTCACGGGCGCGACGATGCGGGCCAGGGACCCGACGTTGGCGAGAAACTCACCAAACTGGTGGTAGCCACCCATCATGGTGACGGTGTAGCGATAGGTATCAAACCGCTCACCGGGGATTACCGGTTCAGGTACCACCCCGCCCACATCGAGCCCGGCTCGACGGGCAGCCGTGCTGACTTCCTCCAGGAGGGCCGGCACCTCGTTCCCCGTGGGAACGAGTCGGCGCATGACCAGCAGCGCCGACCGGTTCTCGGCGGCTTGGATGCGGAGACTTTCGAGACTCCCCGACGCCACATCGCGGGCCGCGCGCTGGTTCGCTTCGTCGAGCTGTGCAACGCGCGCGAGGTCGGTTTCCAGCTGCTCTTCGCGGGAACCGTACGGGTACACGTAGTACGCCGCGGCGAGGGCGACCGCCACAAAGCCAATCAGGAATTTGACCTGATCACGCTGCGTCTGTGGAACAAGGCTCATGACAATCTCACGTCAGCGGACAGGCACAACGAGCGGCGCCGTACGCACCACTCCCGGAGGAGGAACTTCATACTCGGCGGAGAGCTCGAATTGGGTGACATCCTTCCCTTCCAAGACGACAATCTCCGATTTGGCGAGGCTCACATGCTGCACGAACGGCGAGCTTTCGAGCTGGCGCATGAGCATGGTGAGCGCTTGGATGTCCACCGTTTGTCCAACCACGCGAAACAGGAGTGGCGGCTGGACAACGACGGGCGCTGCCACTGGCGCCGCGCGTTTCGCCCGCGCTGCCGCTGGCACCGGCGCTTTTTCCGTGGCGGCGGTGTCCGCGCTGGGTGGCAATGGGGCCGCGCTCGTCTGCTCGATGGTGGTGAGCCAGGTGTACGCAGGAAGAGCGCGACTGATCTCCTCGAGAATGTGCGCCCAGTTAAAGCGATTGTCGTCGATGGACCGGATGATCTGCAGCTGACGCTGCACCGAGTCACGCTCGGCGGTCAGCCGACGGCGGGCATCGAGGACATTTGCATACCGCGTGGAATCACGCACCGCGCGGTCCACCTGTTCGGTGACCTCGGCGGCCCGTGCGTTCTGTGCGGAAAAGAGTAAGCCCACGGATGTACAGGCGATCGCCACGGCGGCAGCCGCGCCGACGAGCCACGGATCGCGAACCGACGCGCCAACCGCGCCGATCACACCGGCGAGGCCGCCGGTGGTACGCCGTGATGTCTTGGAACCCGGGATAAGATTGATCTGCAGCATCGTCGTCTCCCTTCTCAGGCCGCGGTGCGCAGCGCGAGGCCCACCGGGACCATCAGCAGCGGTGCGACCTCATCGGTGGACAAAAACTCCAAGGCATCATCCCGCACCGCGATGCGCGCCAGCGCGTTGGCGGATTGCACCGGCATGCGCAGTCGATCCGACATCCACGTCAACAAACCCGGAACCCGGGATCCGCCTCCACAGGCATAGACCGCGCGAATCTGGCCGAATGTCCGTGAAGCGGAGGCGAGGAAGGTGGCGGCGCGCTCGAGTCCCACGGCGAGCTCCTCGCCACGCAGGGCAATCGTGCCATCAAGCATCGGCGAACGATCAAAGCCGCGCAGCAGCTGCTCGGCCTCATCGCTGTTGATACCAAACTCACGCTGGATGTCTTCACGGAGACGGCGCGTACCCACCCCGAAATCACGGGTGAGGATGGGCACCCCTTCGTCAATGATGTTCAGGTTCGTTTGCTCATTGCCGATGTTGAGCAGCGCTACGGTTCCGTGCAGCTCATCCGGATAGTTCACCTCGAACGCATTGCTCAACGCGAAGGAGTCTACGTCGATGATCGAGGCCGTAAATCCTGCTTCCTGCAGCAGCGTGCGCTTCGACTCCACCAGCTCCCGCTTCGCCGCCACGAGCAGCACGCTCATGTCGAGACCATCATCGTCCGGATCAAGAATCTGGAAATCGAGTTCCACCGAATCCATATCAAATGGGACGTGCTGCTCTGCCTCCCACCGTATTAACTCGCGTGCCTGTGCTTCCTTGACACGCTCCATGGAAATCTTTTTGACAATGACATCACGTCCCCCAACAGCAGCCACCAGACGTGTTGGCTTTACCCCCGCGGCCGTAATCGTCTGCCGAACAGCCTCAGCGACAATGCCATGATCCATCACGTCCCCTTCAACGATCGCGTTGTCGTGGAGGGGCGTCAGGACGACCTTCACCAACTCCGGCGAGGCGCCGCTGTGATCAATCACAGCCGCCTTCACAAAGCCCGAACCGACATCAAGTCCGATGGTGATTTTTTTGCGGCCGAAGAGCGCCATGACTGTTGGGGTTACCGTGATGGTGTGCACGCTGCCGAATGGCGCTGCGCCCACCAAGTGGACACATTGACCTGACTGCTTCCGGCATTACTCACATGAAACGACTGTCCCCTCACGAGGTAACGCCCCCCTAGGGAAAACCGGGGGACGAGGGTGTATTTCGTGACGGTGGCCGCCCGGTCT
>CANHTA010000001.1 GCA_947463135.1 Gemmatimonadota bacterium | reverse complement strand
GCCGCGATTCTGCTGCCAATACTGCATACCGGAACGGCGCCCATTGAGGGGGAAGCCCTTACACGGGGCCGCCCCGACGGGCACAGACGCAAAATGACGCGCCGGGTCCGTCCACCCGGCGCGTCATTTTGAATTGTCGTTGGGTCTCGTGGTGCTCGTGAACGTGCGACTTACTTCACCACGATCATCTTTTTCACCAGCGGCACGCCATCCACTTCCAGACGATACAGATACACGCCCGAAGCGGCCTCCCGCCCGGTTGCTTGGACCTTGCCGTCCCAGTACGCCACATACTCACCGCACTGGACGGACACTTTTTCCAGCGGTTGACCTCCGGCCACCCCACCCGATCCGCCCTGCAACACCGGCGTGGCTACAACCTGCATAATCATGTTGTAGACCTTCAAACTGACGCGGTACTGCCGACCGGGTTCGGTACAGTTGGGTGCATCACCCACACTGAACGGGATGCGAGTCTCAGGATTGAACGGATTCGGATAGTTTTGTCCGAGCGTTGATCCGTTGCGGCGTTGCTTACTATCCTGCGCGGCCGCGACTCGTGGCATGATTACGCTGAGAGCGAGCACCAGACCCAGTGCTCCCCACACACGTTTCATGTTGCTTCTCCGACTGACGAATCAGGGTTGTGAGTCGAAGTCTCCAAGTGAAAGGTGGATGTCAGACCTGCTTGTCAGGCCCATGTGTAAGGTAGGACGCGCCAGCGGGGTCGTCAAGCAACATTCCCCTTGCACAACGGGCGCCACGAGCGGTGCTACCACTGTCCCTGCTCCCATACGGCGTATGCCCGCAGCTCGCGGCTGTCGGGGAGGTGCTGCGTGATGAATTCCCGCAGCAGCCGCTGGTGCGCCCGACACGCAGCCGGCTCAACCATGGGGAGATCGCCCTGCAGCCAGCTGGAAATGGTGTGACGTGCGGCGGCAGGAAGCCGGCGCCCATCGTATGCCATTTTGGCGCATACGGGGCATAACACGCCGCCGGCGGCGGTATTGAAGCGGGCTTCGGCCTGGGGGGGGATCTCGGCGTGGCACTCGGTGCATCGATCGAGGCTGGGCATAAAGCCGACCTCGCTAATGAGGCGCCAGAACACCCCAAGGGTGATGGGTACGGTGTCGGCTTCGTCGGCCTGGGCAATGGCGTCCAGCCCCGAAGCAACCCCGTGAAACACGCGTGGCGCCGCCTCATCGTGCACCACGCGCAGCACGCACTCCACCAGCGCGCTGGCGGCGGTGAAACGGCCGAGCTGCGTGGCGAGGCCGGCCCGTGAGCGGGTGACGTCGAAATTGGCGAGGGTGTGGAGGTCACGCCCCGGTTTGAGCTGGATCTGCGCCTGTCCCTCGGCGAACAGGTCCAGCCCGCTACCGAAGCGCTTTTTGGACGAGCGGGCCCCGCGGGCCACCACCGACAACACACCGGCCTCACGCGTCGCCAGTCGCAGGATGCGCGACGACTCGAGATACGGGACGGCGTGGAGGACGATCGCGTCGGTAGTGAGGAGCGTCATGGGAGGAGAGTAGCACCTCCGAGGGCGCGGCGCGCCGGTGGGGTTACGGCCGGATGGCCA
This sequence comes from Gemmatimonadota bacterium, assembly GCA_947463135.1. Taxonomy (GTDB): domain Bacteria; phylum Gemmatimonadota; class Gemmatimonadetes; order Gemmatimonadales; family Gemmatimonadaceae; genus Gemmatimonas. The sequence continues at coordinate 196,259 of CANHTA010000001.1, read as the reverse complement.
GATCCACGCCGCCTTGATTGGCGGCCACGCGGCGGACCTCGGTGCCCGACGGGCTGAAGACGAGCAGTGACGTAACGGAGCCCGTGCCGTTTTGGAGGCAGTGCAGCCGGCCGAGCGCGTCGGCCTGCCCACTGCCGCAGGTGACAGCGGCGCCGGAGGGGGTGGTGAGTGTTACCCACTCGGCCGAGGCCGACGGCAGGACGCTCAGATCGGCGGGGCGCATTTTGAGTATGCGATTGGTGAACGACGTGAGGTCTTGGTACAACGAGACGTAGAGCAATCCATCGAGTCCCAGCTTCACACCGGCGCCGTAGGAGTTGGCCGGCATGGCTTTACTGACGAGGACGCGGCGCGCACGCAGATCAACTTTGGTGATGCCCCCGGTGGCGATAAGGGTGTAGGGGAAGCTGGCGAAGTTGGCGTCACCGCCGGCGCTGATAAAGGCCTCACTCCCGGTTACCAGGACCGAAGCGCCGGAGCCCCTGAGCCCCGGCAGAAGGATTGTGTCGCGTGTGGTGCCGGTATTGGGGACACGGATGAGGCGCACATCGCCCTGCACGGCATAATTCACGCGGCAGTTTGCGTTGGCATCGACGATCCAGATGGCGTTGTCGAACTGCACGAGATCTGTGGGGCATGTACCGGCGTTCGTGATGCGCGAGATGCTTACCGGGCCGGCGCCGGCAAAGGACACGAGGGCGATGCTGGAGGAGTCGCGGAGAGCCACGCCAATGAGCGTCTGGCCATTGGCACCAGTTAACAACCGCGCACGCGAGGGATTGCTGCGAGCGGGGAGCTGAATGCGACGGGTGGTGGAGGCGCGGACATCGGTCACGTAGAGCAGATCACCGGCGCTGCGGCTGGATACCGCCAGCACCGTATCGCGAAGTAACGAAAAGCCGCCGGCGTCGAATTCGGTGGAGGGCCCCAGCGTCAGCTTTGTGCTGGCGCTTCCGGTGTCGCCCAGAAAGGTGAGACCGGGCTGAATGAAGCCGTCCAGCACAATGATGCCACGTGGCGGCTGCGGCATGCTGTTGCTGATACCATCAGAGCTACACGCCACGAGTGCGGCAAACAGGGCGGCCGCCGTGGAGGAGACGACATGTCGGGAAGCGGTGAAGCGCCTACGGGGCTGCGAAATCATGGCGGTGTGTGTTGGAGCGTAAATGAGATCGCCCATGCGCGGCCGGGCGACGGAAAGCCACGAACGGATTGCCACGCCACATTGGTGACGTTCTCGAGGCTCAGCGCGATCAACGCGCTGGTATGAGGCCACGGCCAGTGCGGCCGTGCTTGGAGTCGCTGTGCGATGGAGAGGTCGAGCAGCGACACTGGTGGGAGCTCGAAGTCGGGGTTTCGCGGGCCGGCGGTATAGGGCCTCGCGCCATTGCCTCGCCACATCAGGGTGGCGCTCTGGCGATGCCGCTGCAGTTGCAGTTGGGCTCCGCCAGTGAGGCGGGAGACATACGGTGTGGGAATGCGAAGGCCGCCCGTTGTGAGCGCGGCGTCGTAGGCGGTGGCCCAGGCCATCAGCTGTACCGAACCCGGCGCAATGTGCAGCGGGAGCGGCAGCGTGAGTTCAGCGCGCGACTCAATCCCACGGAGTCGCTCGATACCTACGTTGGCTGGGCTCCACCCGAAATTCCCGGGAAACCAGACGATGGCATCGCGCGTGTTGCGCGCAACGACGGCTCCCTCGAGACTCACGCGTTGGTGCGCGGCGCCGGCGGTTAGACGTAGGCCACTACTCACGTCGAGCGTCACGCGCTCCGGGGCGAGCGCCTTCACCGACAGCCGTTGCGGCGAGGAAAAATAGAGGTCGTACAACGTGGGCACGCGTACCGCCTGTGCGGCGCGGCCGAAGGCCTCCAGCTGTATGGGCCGGCCCACCGGGGTGAGGCGCCGTTCGGCACCAATCGTTGCGGTGGGCAACAGACCACTCCCTTCCACCACATCGGCACGCGCCCCCATGTGCGTGCTCCAGCGCCCATGCGTCTGTTCACCCCACGCGCGTTGCACGCTGGAGAAGGCGCGCCGTCGCCGCTGTACAATGTTGCCGGTAGCCTCCAGCTGATCGGTGCCGCCACCAACCCGCCATGCGAAGTCGTGATAGGCGCCACGCCATTCCGCATCGGCAGCCCATGCGGTGGCACGTGTGTCCAGCGCGGGGCGCATGGGATCGACGTACCGAAGCTGCAGCCGTCGCACGCCCGAGAGGAGCGTGGTGCCTGCCACCGTGGTTTGTGCACGGAGCAGTTGCCGACTGGTCACAGCGCGGTCGGCGTCGGCGCTGCGGACGTTGGCGGGGCCCACCATGCCGCGTTCACCGTGCGAGGCCAGCAGGAGCAATTCCAGGCGTCGCGCCATCACGCCCAGCGATGCGGTGGTGCGCTGCTCATCGTTATTGATGCGCGTTTCGCGTTGCGGCACAGCGCCAGCGCTATTCAAAAAATCGAAATTGTTCAGGGCGCGGCTACGTGCGCCACTGACATGCCACAGCGTATTACCGGCGCGGAGATGCCACGCGCCTTCCACACGGCTCTGCCCAAACGCACCGGTGCTCAGCGCGGCCACTCGCTCCGCCGAGGTGGTGAGAGCCACCACGCCACCGGAGGCCCCCGCTCCACTGGCGATGGGATCGGCGCCCAATGCTACGGTGACGGATTGCAATCCAGCCAGCGGCAAGTCGGATACGTCGGCGATACCGGTAGCGGGGTCATTGAGCGGCAAACCGTTGAGCGTGATGGCCACCTGCTCACGACGGGCACCGCGCAAAGAGAGTGCGGTTTCTCCGCGCGCCGTGCGCAGCGCGGTGAACGGCATGAGGGCCAGCATGCCGCTCATGGTGGAGGCGCCAGCCGTTCGCGCATTGCTGGTGGACAGGGTGGCCGTGGTGCGGCCAGCGGTACGCAGATCGCTGCGCGTACTACTGGCAAGAGACCATCGGTTGGTCACGGTATCCACCGTGATGCGCGCTGCAGACACCTGTACCGCCGCGAGACGCGCAGCGCGAGGCGCAGACGTGGCCAGCAGCGCCACCCAGATGGTATCGCTGGCGTCAGTCGCGCGGCCCGGAATGGCGGGGGGTATGTGCACAACGCGGGGGCGATAGCCAAGGCGCGCGACGCGCACGCTGTCGGGCGCAGCGGCGCGCAGCAACGTGCACGAAGCGGCAAGGCGCCGCGTGGCTGGCGCGACCGTGACCTCAGCGCCAACGAGCGGTGCCCGCGTTTGCGCGTCCGTCACGCAGAGGGTGAACGACGGGAGCGGTGGCTGGATTGTCTGTGCCGCAACCCCCAAGAGCAACAGCAGTACGGTGGTCACGCGTGTTACTGATCGCGGTGACGACCACTGCCGCGCAGCGGGAGCAGCGCGGGAGCACCGACGGCAGGATCCCGCGTGACCACGAGCGGCCATTCGTACACGCGCTCGAGAATCTCCCCGCGCATGACCGCGGTGGCGTCACCCGCCGCGGCGACGGCGCCCCGATGCAGCAACACGATGTGCGAGGCAAAGCGCGCCACGAGGTTGAGTTGATGGCTCACCAGCAACACCGTCTGTCCCTGCTTGGCGAGTTCATCGAGCAACTCGAATACCGCCATCTCGTGGGCGATATCGAGGAAGGTGGTGGGTTCATCAAGCACCAGTACCGGAGCCGCCTGCGCCAGCGCGCGGGCAATACGCACGCGCTGCCATTCGCCTCCGGAGAGTGTATCGGTACGACGACCGAGGGCATCGGCAATTCCCGCGCGATGCACGGCCTGTTGCACCGCGTGATGATCCGCGTCGCTCATGCCACCGAAGGCACTCCGGTGCATGTGCCGGCCGAGTGCGACAAACTCCTCCACCCGCAGTGGCAGCACCGGCTCCTCACGCTGCGGGACAATGGCCACACGTTGGGCGAGATCGCGGGCGTGGAGCGTGGTTACCGGAATGTGGCCCGCCTGGGCGTTTCCAACGGTGACGTGCCCCGATTCCAACGGCACGCGACGCAACAGCGTGCGCACCAGTGTGCTCTTGCCACTGCCGTTTGGTCCGACAACGGCGGTGATCTGTCCCGGCGCGGCCTCTACCGATACCTGATCGAGTGCGCGTTGGGGACGACCGGCGTAGCGCACACTCACGTGATGAAAGGCGAGCGTGGCTCCCAGCAGGGCGGGATTTGAGGCGCGACTCATGCGGCAAGCCGTCGCAGCCGCAGCAGAAAGAATGGCACCCCGACCAAGGCCGTGACGGCACCCAACGGCAAATCGGCGGGGGCGCGCAGCGTACGCGCCAACAGATCAGCCGCGACGAGCAACACCGCGCCATACAACGCCGACAGGAGTAACATGGGCCGGTGATGACGGGCGCCCAGCGCGCGCGCGATGTTGGGGACCACGAGTCCAACGAAACCAATGAGCCCCGCGGCAGCAACGGTTGCGGCAGCCAACCACGACGCCACGAGAAAGATGCGACGCGCGGCTCGGTCCACATCGACGCCAAGGGCTGCCGCAGGTTCATCACCCAGCGCCAACAGATCGAGATCGCGCGCACGCCACACCAGCACACCGCCCAACAACAGCAGGGCTGCCGCACAGCGCGCCACGGCGGGCCACGTGGCATCGGCGGCGGAGCCCATCATCCAGAACAGCGCCCCCCGCAGGCGCTCCGGTGGCGCATCCGCAAGCGCTACGAGAATGGCGGCGTTGGCAAACGCTCCGACCACCACTCCGGCCATGAGGAGCAGCTTGGTATCGCCGCTGCCACCCACCACCCGGGCAATAGCGGTCACCACCAGTGTGGCGAGTGCGGCGCCGGCGAATGCGCACAGCGTGATGAGCGCCGGTTGCGTGACCCCCATCGCCATGGCCACGACTGCACCAACGGCAGCGCCGCCCGATACGCCCAGCAGATACGGCTCCGCCAACGGATTACGCAGCGAGCCCTGTAATGCCGCACCACTGGTGGCGAGGCCGGCACCGACCAACGCGGCCAACAGCACGCGTGGCGCGCGCAGGTCGCGAATGATGGCGATTGTTGACGCGTCGCCGATGCCGCGGAGGGCATTGATGACCTGCGTGGTCTGGATGGAGACGGCACCAATGGAAAGGCCGAGGACCACGACGAGCAGCAGCAGGATCACCCCTAGGCCCCACGCCACCCCCGCGGTACGCTCGGTGTGGCGCACGGGACGCAACGTCACTTGAGCGACTCGCGCAATTCCGGGTGTAGCGCGCGCGCCAGCTGAACGGCGGCCATACCCAGCACCACGGATGGGCGACCGGTGACGGTGGGATCGTGCACAACGAACCGCTGCGCTCGCACGGCACCAACAGCTTGCCACGATGGGCTGGTGCGAAGCGATGCCACGCGGTTGGCACTGGTCACCACCATATCGGGATTGCGCTTGGCGATTTCCTCAATGGACACCGGCGGCGATGGCGCACTGATGTCGTGAAAGACGTTTTCGGCGCCGGCAATCGTTAACAGTTCATCGAGGTAGCTGCCCCCACCGATAACGAGCAGCGGCGATTCCCAGGCGGGCCACACAACCCGTGGTCGTGGAAGCGACGTGGTGAGCGCACGCACGCGACTGAGGGTGGCGTGAACGGAATCCCGCACCGTGTTGGCGCGGGGTTGCGCGCCAACGGCGCGACCGAGCACGTGGAGCAGCCGGTAAAAGTGGGCGATACGATCAACGCGCAGCGCCACCGTCCGCACCCCGGCACGCGCCAACGCGTCGGCGGCGGCGCGATTCTCGGCGGTTGCGTAGAGCAACACCAGCGTGGGACGCGCGGCGAGCACCGCCTCGATGTTGGGGCGAATACCATCGCCAAGGGCGGCGATGCGACTGACGGCAGGGGGGTACTCATCCCAACGCAAACGTCCCACCAGCAGCGAATCGGCGCCGATGGCGAAGAGGGCTTCGGTGGCGGCGGGATTGAGCGATACCACGCGGGCGGCGAAGCGGGCATCGACTGGCAACGGCGCGCCGAAGTCGTCCGTGTCGGCTGGGGCAACCGGTGCCGTCGCATCAGATGCGGAAACCGCCGCTGTTGCCGCGGCGCGCGGCAAGGGCACGACGGGTAACGCGTCGCGTGGCGGTGTTGCTGTAGAGTCGGCGCGCGAACAGGCCAACATGCCGACCAGCGGCAGGAGCCCGACGAGCGCACGAAGAACCCATCGTGTGCGCATATACAGAGCCCCCCCACGAGGGTCTTCGTACGAGAATGAGCACGGGTCGTCTCCTGGCTCCGGGACGCGTCACTCGCCTTCCCAACCCGAGGGTCAGTGGCGTATTGAGTGATGCTGCTGTCACGCATGTGACTGCGTGCGTGACAGATCCCGTTACAGTGGCGGGGCCGCACCGGCATTGCACCGGTTTCCGTTTCCTGCGCTCGAACAACAATTGTCATCGCGCCGAATGCGCGACCACGGCAACCTATGTACGCGATGTCCGCGCGGCAAGCGCCTCACTCAGTGCCGTCTTGAGTTCGGCACGGCGCACGGTGTAGGCCTTTTGCATGAGCTCCGAGGGCTCTGCAGTTCGGGCGTAGGTGGCATCGAGTGCCGCGATCTCCTGCGCTAACCGCTCGTGGAGCGGCGCCGTTGATTCACGCGGGCGCATGGTGGGCTCAACCGGAACCCGACTGGCGGCGCGACGCTGCATGGAGCGCATGAGAACGACCATCATGAGCAGGCCGATCGCGAGGAGCAATCCCGCGATATACAGGTTGCGCGTGGGGGTACCCGATGAGGGGAGCTCCACAATGAGCTCGGCGTTGGCCTGCACGTCTTGCGAAAGGAACCGGCGAAAGTTGCGCCCTTCCAGGGTGACGGGATCGACCGTGGCAAAGCCCTTCCCCGTCACAAATCCCTGCGGCTCCTCCAGCAGCACTTCGAAGACCACTGCCCCGCCTTCGGCACGCATGGACAACGGAAAGCTGCTGTTTGGGACTTTGTACGAAAACGCCACCTGCTTGATGCCGGGGGCAATTGGGGCGTACACCGACACGCGGCCGGGGCCCGCGACGAAGGCCTCGGGAGAGATTTCCCCCTCGTTGGCACGCACATCGATGGCCGATGCGGGCACGGCCACGCTCCACGTGGGCATGGGCGAGGTGGTGTCCGTGGCCACCAGCGTGCGGAGACTGTCGTTTGAGAGTTCGAACACTTCAATGACGGTACGGAACTGCGTGCTATCCGACTTCCCCACGATGAAATGCCGCCCTTTCACCGTGAGCGGAAAGCGCACGGAGGTGGTATCAAACACGGTGATTTCGGCTTCGTCCCCACGCGACTCGGTATTGCGGAGCGGCGCGGTGAAATAGGCGATGCCGCCCCACGTGGTGGAGGCGAAGTACACGCCGTCGCTGGCGCCGAAGGGGGTGAAGCGGAAGCCATACCGCCCCTGTGCGTCAGTGCGCATGGAGTCGATGGGGCCGGCGGTATCTTTGCCAACGCGATGCAGCGTGACCCAGGTACCGACGGCAGGGCCCATCCCCGTGGAATCGGCATTCACGGTGACCGGGCGCCGCACACGCCCGTTGACCGAACGGGTTTGCGCGTGAAGGGCATGCGAGCTGGCCGCTACGGTGACCACCGTAGCGACCAGTGTGCAGAGCCATGACCGGAAGCGCAGTGGCAACCGGTTGGGCAAACAGCCTACCCTCACCGAATCGCGCGCTTGAGCGCCGCGACGCGGTCGGTGCGTTCCCACGTGAATGTGGTCCGGGCCGACCGGCCACGTCCTTCCGTTTCCGGCTGGCGACCGAAGTGACCATACGCCGCCGTGGCCTGATAAATGGGCTTGCGCAGATCGAGATCACGCGAGATCCCACGCGGCGTAAGGTCGAACACCTGATTCACCGCGGCCTCGATGACGCGATCGGAGACGACACCGGTGCCGAAGGTCTGCACATACACCGAGACCGGCTGCACAACGCCAATGGCGTAAGCCACCTGCACTTCGCAACGCGTGGCGAGCTTCGCGGCCACAATGTTCTTGGCCACCCATCGCGCGGCGTAACACGCGGAGCGATCGACCTTGGACGGATCCTTGCCGCTGAACGCACCGCCCCCGTGCCGGCCCATGCCGCCGTAGGTGTCTACGATGATCTTGCGTCCGGTGAGCCCGGCATCACCCTGTGGACCACCAATGACAAAGCGCCCGGTAGGATTGATATGGGTTTTGAGACGCTTGGGCAGATACTCGCTGGGAATGGTGGCCATGATCACGTCGTCGAGAATGGCGCGACGCAACTTGGTGTTGGAGACCTTTTCGTCGTGCTGCGTGGAGATGACCACGGTATCCACCGACACCGGACGCGCGCCCTCATAGATCACCGATACCTGCGCCTTGCCGTCGGGGCGAAGCCACGGCAGCGATCCGTCCTTGCGCAGCGCGGCGAGGCGGTGCGTGAGGGCGTGGGCGAGCTGAATGGGCAGCGGCATGAGCTCCGGCGTTTCATCGGTGGCATAGCCGAACATCATGCCCTGATCACCGGCACCGCCGGTATCCACGCCTTGCGAGATATCGGGGGACTGCGCGTCGATGGTGCTCATCACGGCGCAGGTTTTGTTGTCGAAACCGAAGGTGGCGTCGGTGTAGCCGATGCCCTCAATGGTTTTGCGCACAATATCGGGGAGCGGCACATAGGCCGACGTGGTGATCTCGCCCGCGATCACCACGAGGCCGGTGGTTACCAGCGTTTCGCACGCCACGCGCGCCGCGGGATCCTTGGCGAGGATGGCGTCGAGCACGGCATCAGAAATCTGATCCGCAATTTTGTCCGGATGTCCTTCGGTCACGGACTCCGACGTAAACAGGTGACGATCGGCCACGCAGCGCTCTTAAGATTAAGGTTGAAACGCACGAATTTGCGGGTAGACTAGCCCACTATCACAGCACCGGCAACCCATCCACCCGGGCAGCGGCGTCAAGCTCGGTGCGCAAGCGCCGGCGCAGCAGGGTTTCTGCCTCGCGCGCCGTCCCGGCCGCCAACGCCGCCTGGGCCGCGTCCTGGGCCGCCGCCATGCGCACGCTGCGAATGACGCGTTTTACTTCGCCCACAGCGCGCGGGGCCACGCTGAGCTGACGAATGCCAAGGCCCATGAGGGCAAAAACGGCCAACGGCTGCGAACCCATCTCCCCGCAGACGCACACGTCGATGCCATGTGCCGCCCCGGTGGACTGCACCTGTGCAATGAGGCGTAGCACGGCCGGATGGAACGGGGTGAAGCGGGGGGCGAGGTTGGCATTGCCACGGTCCACGGCCAGCGTGTACTGCACGAGATCGTTAGAGCCGATGCTGAAGAAGTCGACATCGCGTACCAGCGTGTCGCAGGCAATCGCGGCGGCCGGTGTTTCGATCATCACCCCCAACGGGACATCGGCCCGGAAGGGCACGTGGCGTTCCGCCAGCTCGGCCACGGCTTCGTCAATGAGCTGGCGCGTTTCCCGCACCTCATCCACGGTGACCACCAACGGGAGCATGATCCGCAGGTCCCCATGAACGCCGGCGCGCAGGAGGGCCCGCAGCTGCGTTTTGAACAGATCACGCTCATCGAGACACATGCGGATCGCGCGCCACCCGAGAAACGGATTCGCCTCAGTGGGAAAGCCACCAACGGGGAGCTTGTCACCGCCCACATCGAAGGTGCGGATGATGACGGGTCGCGCCCCAAACGCCTGGATGACTTTCTTGTAGGCTTTGTACTGCTCTTCCTCATCGGGCATGGTGGCACGACCCACCACGAGGAACTCCGTACGCATCAGCCCCACCCCATCGGCCCCGCAGGTGGCCCCCAGTTCGGCTTCCTCCGGAAGATCGACATTGGCGCGAATGACCAAGCGCACGCCATCGGGGGTGATCGCCTCACTGTGCGCGATTTCGCGCAGTACCCCTTCGCGTCCGGCTTCCTGCTGCACGCGCAGTCGCGCGTCTTCAATCTCGTGCTCCGAGGGCGCAATGAGCAGCGTGCCCTCGGCGCCATCGAGAATGGCGGTTTGCCCCGGCGCGAGAAATGACAGCGCATTGCGCAGGCCCACCACCGCCGGCAGTCCGAGCGAGCGCGCGAGAATAGCCACGTGCGCGGTTGCCGTCCCGGCTTCCGTGGCGATGGCGGCGATACAGCTGCGATCGAGCTGCATGGTGAGCGACGGCGTGAGGTCGTGCGTGACCAGAATCGCATTCGCACCGGGCGGCACGTCCACGGGATCATGATCCGGGAGGTCGAGCAAGATGGAGAGCACGCGAATGTGCACATCCATCAGATCGCCGACCTTTTCCCGGAGCATGGGCGCACTGTGCCGCGCGAAGTGCTGTCGCCACTCCAGCAGCATGATATCGAACGCTTTCTCCGCGCCGAGATTTTGACGGATGAGCGCTTCGGTACCGCGTGTGAGTTCGCCATCATCGAGAATGGAGATCTGCACATCGAAGATTGCCGCCTCTTCCGGCCCCACCTGTTGCTCCGCCCGTGCCCGCAGATTCCGGAGGCGATCACGGGCGCGGGCGAACGCGTCGCGTAAGCGCGCGATTTCCGCGTCAATGGCCCCATCGTCGATGAGGCGATGCCGGACTTCGGGCACCTCCCACCGCAGCAAATGCACTGGTCCGACGACAATGCCCGGTGACGCGGGAATGCCGCGGAGCACGGACTGCATCAGCTTTCTCCGAACCGCGCCGCGACGAGAGCGGCCAACGCGTCGAGCGCGTGATCGGCGTCGGGCCCTGAAGCGCGCAGCGTAATGATGGCCCCGTGCTCGGCCGCGAGCATCATGACCCCCATGATACTCTTGCCATTCACTTCGAGGTCATCGCGCGAAATGGTGATGTCGCTCTTAAACCGAGAGGCTGCCTTCACCATTTCCGCCGCCGGGCGGGCATGAAGTCCATGCTTATTGACGATTTGCACCGATCGTTCAGCCATTACCGCACCACCGAGTAGAGGACGAAGGCCGCGAGCAGGAACAGGACTACACGCCATCCCTCGGCGCGCCCCTGTAATCGCACGAGGAGCATGGCCAGCAAGGGGGTGACAACCGCCACGCCCATGGGGATGAGCGCCAGCGGCGCAGGAGCACCGATTGCGCGATGAACCGCGAGGGGCAGCGCAAGACCGCCCAACACCGCGGAGACCAGTCCAATGTAGCGAGGACCGTGTTGCAAGACCGGATGGCCGAGGGCGGTGGCCACCCGCATCCCGTGGCGCCATCCGGCGTGGAGGCCCCACGCGCGCAGCCCCACGTGACCCGTGTTGTAGAGCAGGAGAAAGGCCAACACAACGGAGAGCGCCGAGGCGCCGAGACCAAAGAGCAACAGGGCCACCAGTGAGCAGGCGGGGAGCCATGCGGCCCACACCAGTCGATCGCCTACGCTGCCGAGCGGTCCGCAGAGGGCGGTACGAAACCGCACGATGCGTGGCGGGGCGACCTGCTCCACCTCGACCCGTGCCAGTGCCCCGATGGCCAGTGCCGCGAGATAGGGGTGCGCGTTGAAATACACCGATTGCCGCGCCAACGCCTCGCGGTATGCCACGCCGTTCACGCCGCCGGGGAGCAGACGCAGCGCAGGTTCCACGCAGAAGCCCACGCCGTTGCCAACGAGGATCTCGTAGTTCCACGAGCCTTGGATGGCGAGGCAGCGCAGGAACATGGACAACCGCAGGCCGGCGGGCATGGGTCGCGGTGGCAGGACGTCGTCAGGCACCGAGGACCACCATGAGCGTGCCCAGCGCGAGCGAGAGCAGAAAGAGGCGACGGGTGCCGTTGATGGCGTGGAAGTCCTTCCAGACCGACGCCGCGGCCACGGCGGCGACGCAGGTGACCACGACGGCCCGCGAGAGCTCTTCCGGGATACTCCAGCGCTCGGTAACCCCTTCGGCCACGAGATGCGCCGGGATGAAGGCACAGGCGCCCAGGAGCGCGGCCCTGACGAGATCGAGGGTGAGGCCGAACAGCTGTAGTCCCACCACGGTGTGCCGATTTCCAGCGGCGAGCTCGTTGAGGCGCGGGCGGGCGAAGCCGGCGATGATCTGTCGCTGTTTGATCATGGTAAGCCCACCGAGGTACGCGGTGGCGATGCCCACGGCCACCGCCACCGCGAAGGAGGCGGCAAGGGGCATCGCGGTGGTGCCGGTGGGAGCGCCAGTCGCCGCCACGGCGCCGGCGACCACCGACGCGCTACCCCACTCCGGATACCGGGAGGCACCGACCGGCATGGCCTCCAACGCGAGACATTCCAGCGCGGCGCCACAGACGAGACCGGCCACCGGCGCGCCCAGGAGCGCGCCACCAAGCGTCGCGGCCACGATGGGGCGCGAGATCATGGCCTGCGGAAAGCTGACCACGTCGAGGCCCGCTACTCCGGCCAGGAGCGAGAGCGGCAGGACGTCAAGCCACCACGCGGGAGTGGCCATCAGGCGCCTGTGGTGGATGCCAGCAGTTCGGCCAGCGGCACGGGGCGCGCACCGGGTACATCTTGAGCAGACACCTCAACCCCCAGCGCGGCGATGTCACGCAGCCCCTGCTCTTCTGCCGGCGCCAGAAAGACAAAGCGGAGTCGCTGCACACGCCCGGGGGCATGATGCACACCACCCACGTTGACGGCGCGGACTTGGCCATTGGCTTGCGCGACGAGGCGCCCCATGGTGCCGATGTCACCTACGAGCACAATGCCCGCGTCGGGGCGCTGATGGAGCTGCGGGAGCTGCGTGGCGGCGGCGGCAACCGTGAGGAAGTACACGGTCATGTCGGGGGGGACCCCCATCCGGTAGAGCTCCTGCTCCCACTCGCTGGCGGCCACTTCGTCATCCACCAGCACAATGAAGCGGAGCTCAAGCGGCTGTCCCCACCCAACCACGACCTGACCGTGAATAAGCCGGTCGTCGATACGGTACAGTGCAATCGGCATCGGTTCAGGCGCCGTGCACGGCCATCGAGGCGCGGCCGCGCTCAAGGGCCGTATTGAGTGCCACGAGGGGATCAGCGGAGTCCTGCATCGCGAAGTCGAGAAGTAACGCCAAGTTGGTACCGGTAACGAGCACGACCCCTGGGCGGGCGCGGATCATACGACGAACGGCCATGGTGCAGCTACCGGCGGGGAGATCGGTAAAGATGACGCGCACACCGGTGTGATCGAGCGCCTGGACCAGCGCGCCCTGAATGTCGTCGAGACACAGCCCCGTGTTGGACATCGCCAAAAAGGACGCCCCCCGGCCGGTAATCTGTTCGACGGCGGAGATCATCCCGCTGGCAAAGGATCCATGACCGGCCACAACGGCACGGACGGTGGCCGGCGCGACCGTCGTTCCCTCGCCGGTCTCGGTCGCGCCGTTCAGACGATCCTCTGTATCACTCATCATCCTCTTGCAGGTAGCGCTGAACATCCGAGGTGCGGCGCATCTGGCCAATGAGCCGCTCATTGAACGCCGTGGCCGAATCATACCCGCGATAATACCGCAAGAGATGGTTCATGGCGATGACTTCGGCGATCACGGTGATGTTTTTGCCGGGGTTGAGGTGCACAGTGATCTTCGGGACCTCGACCCCCAAGATGTCCTGCGTTTGCACATCGAGCCCGGTGCGATCGATGGCGGCGTCGGCGTCCCACTCCTCCAGCACCACCACCACCTCCAATCGCTTCTGCTGACGCACGGCATGAATGCCGAAGATGGCCGGCACGTCGAGCAGCCCAACGCCCCGGATTTCCATAAAGTGTCGCTGCAGCTCATGCCCTTTGCCAATGAGCACATCGTTGCCGCGCCGTGACACGAACACCAGGTCGTCAGCGACCAAGCGATGTCCGCGCTCCACAAGATCGAGGACACACTCGGACTTCCCGATGCCGCTCTTGCCCGTGAAAAACAGCCCCACCCCGTACACGTCGGCCAGCGAGCCGTGCATTGTGGTGGTGGGTGCAAACTGTTCGGCCAGATACGGCTTGATGAGGCGATAGAACTCGGCCGTTTTGAGTCGTGAACGCAAAATGGCGATCCCGGCGGCCTCGGCGAGCTCCAACAACGGTGCCGGCGGATCGAGCTGCTTCGAGATAAAGGCGCACGGAATCGGAAAGCCGAAAAACTGCTCGAGATAGGTGGTGCGCGCGTCAACGCCGAGGGACTGCAGGTAGGTGATCTCGGTTTCGCCGAGCACCTGAATGCGCTGATACGGAAAGCGATTGAGATAGCCGGCGAGTACGAGCCCCGGGCTTGACGCCTCGGGGCTCGTGATCTCACGTTCGAGACCGGAGGCCGACCCCAGCAGCTCCAGTTCGAGCGGATCCTTCATCCGTTCGAAGAGCATGCCCACTGTGAGGCGTCGACTCACCCGGTGCGGTCTCCGTGGTCTGGTACGCGTCGCGAGCGGCGTACGCGAGCGACCTGACTCTCGAGCCGGTGCACGGCGGCGCTGAGCGCCGGGGCAAAGGCACGCGCATCGGCATGGACAAAGAGTTCGCGGGAGCGTGCGCGTTGCAGCACGATCTCGACCCGTCGGGTATCCCCGTCGCCCACGAACCGCACGACGGCGGAGGCAACGCGATGCACGCGTTTGGCAAGGCGGATGACAGCAGCTTCGGCCTGTGCCCGGAGCGATTCCGTGACGTCGGCATGGTGCGCGTGCAGGATGATCTCCATTAGCGACCTTCCTCCTTGCTCACCACCTCGCGGAGGTGAGCTTCAGTCTCAGTAGCGGCGTTGTCCCAGGTAAATGCCTCGGCAAAACGCCGCGCCGCGATCCCCAGGCGTTCGACGAGCGCTCGCTCGCCGCTGAGGTACCGCATCGACTCGGCCATGGCAGCTACGTTCCCGTGCGGCACAAGAAAGCCCGTCTCACCGTGCCGTACCGACTCGCGAATCCCCGGAGAATTCGACGCGATGACCGGAGTTCCGCTTGCCGCTGCCTCGAGATTCGTGATCCCCCATCCTTCCTTCGGTGATGCAAAGACAAATGCCCAAGCCCGTCGCAGCAGGGCGCACTTTTGAGTCTCGTCCACTCGCCCTAAAAACCGTACCCGCGAGGCCACCCCAAGGGTTCCTGCCAATTGCTCCAGTTCGGGACGAAATTCGCCAGCCCCTGCAATTTCCAGTGTAGCGTCTGGCACGCCGCATTGTGAGAAGGCACGGAGCACCAGATCGACCCCTTTGTATTTCTTGAGCCGGCCGAGGTAGGCAAAAACGGGACGATCTGCGCGAAAAGCGGGGTCAGGGGTGTAAATATGGGTGTCAATGCCTGGGAAAATGACACGAATGCGGTCACGGGCAATCCCTCGGGACACCAGATCATCACGGGTGCTCTCGCTGATCGCCTCAAAGGCACAGCGTCGGTACACCCACGGCAGCGGCCGCTCCGCCAACCAGACGGCGGTGGCGAGTGGCGCGGCCAGTTCCTGGAAGGCGGTGCCGCCAAAGAGGTGCGGTACCAGCGCCACGACGGGTGGCGCCTGCCACCACGGGGTAAACACCGGCACCTTGTTGATATCCTCCACCAGCACATCAAACGACTGATGGGCCAGATGGGTATGCCAGTGCTGGCGCACCAAGAGCGGGAACGTGGCCCGCGTGCCAACGCGATGCACCTCGATGCCATCGAGCACGGCGTGCGGCGGACACCCCGGCCAGCCACCGCAGAGTAGCGTGACCTGATGGCCACGGGCTGCTAACCGGCCGAAGATTTCATGCAAATGAATCTCGGCCCCACCGGCGAGAGGATTCTCCCGGCACTGCCAATTGACCACGGCGATCCGCAGCCGGTCGCCCGGACGTGCGGCGAGCCCGTTCACAACCGCCCGAGCATACGCGCATAGGCGTCGAGCACGCCGTTCACAAAACGGGCACTGCGCTGGGTGCCATAGCGTTCTGCGAGGTGCACGGCTTCCTGCAGCACCACCTTCACCGGCGTTTCCTCGCGGTCCAACTCCGCTGCTGCGAGGCGCAGCACGCTGCGCTCGATGACCCCGAGTCGCTCCAGGCGCCAGTTATTGGTGACTTTGGCGAGATCGGCATCGAGCCGGACGCCTTTATCGGCCACGGTGGCGACCAGGCGCGAGGCGAAGACGCGCTCCTCGGATTCAACGGCCAGATCGTCGAAGACACCGGTGGCAATGCGGCGCAGCTGCGTCAGGTCGCGCAGGTCGGCGGCATACAGCGCCTGTAGCGCTCGGGCCCGGCCACGTGTTTCGAGTCGCTCCACGCGCGCAGCCACACGATTGGCGTGCGAGCGACGGCCCACTCGCGGCACCACCGGTTCCTGGATGGGCGTATCCCAAAAGGCATCATCCGTGATGTTGGTGGTCATTCGACTTCCCCTTCAAACTCATCGGGGGGCATGACCTGATCAAACAGATCGAGCATTTCGAGCGCGGCCATCGCCGCCTCGGCACCCTTGTTTCCATGGACCCCGCCAGCGCGCGCTTCGGCCTGCTCCATGGTGTTGGTGGTGAGCACGCCCATGGTGACCGGCACATCGAAATCGCGCATGGCATCCATAAGGCCACGGGATGTTTCGCCGGCCACGATGTCGAAATGCGGGGTATCACCGCGAACCACAGCGCCCACGGCCACGGCCGCGTCGTAGCGCTCCGTGGCGAGGGCGCGGCGAACCGCGACGGGGATCTCCCACGCGCCGGGTACCCAGAGCACGTCGATGTCTTCAAACCGTACGCCCTGCCCTACCAACGCGCCCACCGCGCCTTCAGCGAGGGGCATGGTGATGCCTTCGTTAAAACGACTGGCCACCACGACAAAGCGGCGACCTTCTCCGCGCGGACTACCGGTAAACTCGGCCATCAGGAATACATCTCAGAGTGCGAACAGGTGACCGAGCTTCGTGCGCTTCGTGGCAAGATACGAGGCGTTTTCGTCGGTGGAGGGAGCCTCAATGCGGACCCGACCCTTGAGGATCAGACCATAGCCGTCGAGGCCCACGAGCTTCCGTGGATTGTTGGTGAGTACGCGAATGGAGCGCACGCCAGTATCGAGCAAGATCTGCGCACCAATGCCGTAATTGCGCAGATCGTCTTTGAAACCAAGTTGCTCGTTGGCTTCAACGGTATCGGCGCCTTTGTCCTGCAGCTCGTACGCTTTGAGCTTGTTGAGCAGGCCGATGCCACGCCCTTCCTGATCAAGGTAGACAATAACGCCTTTTCCCTCGGCCTGAATCATTTGCATCGCCGTTTCCAGCTGCCAGCCACAATCACAGCGGCGCGAATGGAACACGTCCCCGGTGAGGCACTTGGAATGCATGCGCACCAACACCCCTTCTCCGTCGGCCACGTCGCCGTAGGAGATGGCGAGATGCTCGCGTGTGTCGACATCGTTTTTGTAGCCGACGATACGCCACTCGCCGAAATCCGTGGGCAGGCGCGCCTCAGCCACGCGGTGTACCAGCCGCTCATGCTTGAGCCGATACGCCACCAGCTGCGCGATGGTGATAAAGGTGAGCCCATGCGCTTTAGCGAACTGCTCAAGTTGCGGCCGACGCGCCGTGGTACCGTCTCTATTCAGGATCTCACAGATCACGCCCGCCGGGCGCAGCCCCGCGAGCCGTGCGAGATCGACCGCGGCCTCCGTGTGCCCGACGCGCTGCAAGACGCCCCCATCGCGCGCGCGCAGGGGATGAATGTGCCCCGGGACGCGGAGATCGGCGCGCGTGCTGGCGGGATCCACCGCCACACGGATGGTGGTGGCGCGATCGCTCGCACTGATACCGGTGCTGACGCCGTACTTGGCCGCGGCGTCGATGCTCACGGTAAAGGCGGTGTGCATGGCTTCGGTGTTCTCATCGACCTGCATCTCGAGTCCGAGATGATTCGCCAGCGCATTGTCCATGGCCAGACAGATCATGCCTTTGGCATCGAGCATGAAGTTGACCATTTCCGGCGTGACCATTTCGGCACCGCACACGAGGTCGCCTTCGTTTTCGCGATCTTCGTCATCGGCTACGATGATGAATTTGCCGGCCGCGATATCTGCCAACGCCTGCTCGACGGTCCCGAACGTCAACTCCGGTGCGCCTTCGCCCGCTTCCGTCATGCGACCTTCCCCCCTGCGCCATGCCATGGCGCGAGCAGCCGTTCCACGTGCTTGGCAAGCACATCGGCCTCGACGTGCACCCGATCACCGGCGACGAGTTCGCCGAGTGTGGTGTGCCGTTGTGTGTATTCGATGATGGAGAGTTGAATGCCGTCGTCGTGCACCGCATTCACCGTGAGACTGACGCCATTGACGGTAATGGAACCATGGGCCACCGTGAGCGGTCGCAGCACCGCGGGAAGCTCCAGATCGATGAGCCACGCATCGCCCACCTGTTCGGTACGGGTGACGAGGCCGAGATCGTCGACGTGGCCCAGCACCATGTGGCCACCGAGGCGATCGCCAAGGCGCATCGCGCGCTCAAGATTCACGCGGGCGTTGGCGTGCCACGTCCCGATGGTGGTCCGCCCCAGTGTGGTGACCACCGCCGCGGCCGTAAACCAGGGATCGCCGTTGTTCTCACGGCCGGTGTCCCGCACGGTCAGGCACGCGCCATTGACGGCGATGCTTTCGCCGAGCACGAGGTCGGAATATCGGCACCGGATGCGCAGTTCGCGCCCGGCCGGCGTATCGGCGACGTGGGTGATAACACCCACGTCGTCCACGAGCCCGGTGAACATCGTCTCGTTAGTCTCCGGAAACAGCGTAGACGGTCATCAGGTCGGCACCCAGTGCCTTCCGCTCCACGACGCGTAACCGGGGCGCCAGAGCGACCCGTTGCGATGGGAAGGTCGCAAAGGCCGATAAGGCGCCGGCGCCGAGAATGACCGGTGCTTGAATGATAACCAGGTGGTGCACGAGCCCAGCTTCCAGCAGCGAAGATCCGAGCACCGCCCCACCCTCGACCAACAGATGACGGACGCCACGCGTGCCAAGGTGCCGGAGCGCCGCCTCCATTGAGGGTACGGCGGCGATGTCGAGGCCGGCCGCGCGAAGGGCTTCCTCGTTATTGGGATGCGAACCGTTGGTCACGACCAATACCGGCTGTTCCCGGGCGGTGCGTACCAGCTGGCTCGCCAGCGGCAAGCGGGCGGTGCGGTCGAAGATCACACGCAACGGCGCGACCCGCGGCGGAGGCGCAAAGCGTACGGTGAGCGCCGGATCATCGGCGATGGCGGTGCCGACGCCGACCCCAATGGCATCGGCATCAGCGCGCAACGCATGCACGGCGGCGCGCGTCTCGCGACCGGTGAGCCAGCCGGGCTGCCGCGACACGTCAGCAATGGCTCCGTCGATGGAGACCGCCAACTTGAGCGTGACCACGGGTCGATCGGCGCCTCGGGCCGCGAAGAAAAACGGCGCGTTGCGGTCCTCGGCCTCACGGGCGAGCACGCCACCGGTGATCGCGATACCCGCCGCGGCGAGTCGGCTGGCACCGCCGGCAGCCACCGGGTTGGGATCTGGAGCCGCATACACCACGCGAGCAACACCCGCGGCGATGAGGGCCTCAGTGCAAGGCCCCGTTTTTCCGGTGTGGTTGCACGGCTCGAGCGACACGTAGACGGTGGCTCCCCGGGCCCGATTTCCGGCCTCGCGGAGCGCAGCGATTTCGGCATGCTCATGCCCGTACTCCGCGTGCCACCCTTCCCCAACCACCGTGCCGTGCTGCACCACGACGGCGCCGACCTTCGGATTGGGCGCAACACGTGCGGCGCCGCGCGCACCGAGTTCGAGCGCGCGACGCATGAAGCGCTCGTCGTCAGAGCTTGAAGGCGATACCAAGCGATCCGTAGCGATAGCCTTCATTGGCCTGGCGACCACCAAACTGATTGAGCGTTTGCTGCACGGTGCCCGCACTCGACCAGCCAAACTCTGCCACCAGGCGCGCCACGAGCAAGCTGAGCGACGCGTTCACAAAGGCCGTGTTGCGGGTGGTGGTGTAGCGCAGATCGGGGAGTGTCACAGAGGAGTTCCGATTCGCGCCCAGCACCGTTTCGTTGACCGCAGCACGCATGGAGGCTGAGCCTTCAATGGCATCGCGTCCCACACCCGCAGCCACCCCAAACAGCGCGACGCGCTTGCTGGCCACGATGCGAATGGAGTTGGAGGTGACGGAGGTGCCGTTCACCGACAACGTGTCGTTGTTGGGGCGGTACGCCAAGTCTACCGTGGGCATTTTGCGCCGCATGAAGCTGACGCTGAGGCCGGGGATGAGTGACGATTCCTGCAGCGCCCCTACACGCACGCCGTACTGCATCGCGAAGCCGCCGTTCTCGGCCTCCACGTCAATGCTGCCTTGGCTTACGCTGGGCAGATAGGACGCGCCAAGCAGGAGATCCACGCCAAGCACATTGGTCAGGCCCAGCGGGACACCGGAGAAGAGCCCGATGGCGGCATCGGCGGAGGGCATGGGAATCGGCGCGCGCGTTGCCCCGAAATCGGACGCGGTCGCCCCGCCGGTGGTAGAGATGGGGACGTCTTTGTTGGGGAGCCGTCCATCGACCGCGCTGAGCCGCACGGAGAAGGCGCGCTTGGGCCATCCGCCAAGCGTGCCCCCTTCACCGAGGACCGGATTCCCGGTGGACACGGCCACGCCGATTTGCGGCACGATAAAGCCGAACAGATCACGCGCCTTCTGGCAGACGTCGGCGCCGGAGGACGCGGCGGCGGCGGGGGAAACCGAGCATGCTCCAGAGGTGGTCTGCGCGTGCAGCGGCAACGCCATGCCCCCCATGGCCATCACGGACACGGCCGCGGCAGCAACCTGCCATCGGCGAAACGGCGGGCGGCTCATGTGACGACTCCGTCGAGGCGGACGCGGCCACTGCCCTTTACCACCGTTCCGCACTCCCAGGCGTTGATCCCGAAGGCGGCGGCGCTGGCGGTTATCTGGTGCACATCCTGCGGTGCCGTGATTACGACCATGCCCACTCCCATGTTGAAGGCTCTGAACATTTCCAGCGGGGCCACCGCTCCGGCCTCGGCGAGTACGCGAAACGTAGACGGGATCGTCCACGAACTGGTGTCGACGTTGGCGTCCAGTGTGTCGGGGAGCGCGCGATTGAGATTACCGGGCAATCCCCCGCCGGTGATATGCGCCATGGCGTGCACATGCTCCAGCACGGGCTTGAGGCACGCGAGGTAGGAGCGATGCACCGTGAGCATGACGTCGGCCACAGTTGCGCCGTTGGCATCGGGGAAAGCGTCGTGCACGCCGAGCTGGAGCCGGTCGCTGATGATGCGACGCGCGAGCGAATAGCCATTGGTGTGCAGGCCATCGCTGGCGAGTGCAATGAGAACATCGCCCTCCCGGACCCGGGCACTCGTGATGACCTGCGACTCGTCAACGATGCCCACGATGAAGCCGGCGAGATCGTAATCGGGCGGGGTGTAGACGCCCGGCATCTCAGCGGTTTCCCCGCCGATAAGGGCGCAGCCATTCTCGCGACACCCCGCCGCAACGCCCGCTACCACCCCTTCCACAACGTGCGGCAGCAGCTTCCCGAACGCGACGTAATCCAGGAAGAACATCGGCACGGCGCCCTGCACAAGAATGTCGTTGGTGCAGTGATTTACGAGGCAGTGCCCGATGGTATCGTGGCGCTCGGCCTCAATGGCGATTTTGATTTTGGTTCCCACGCCGTCAGCGCTGGAGACCAACAGCGGCGCGCGATACCCCTCGGGCACGCGGAACATGCCACCAAAGCCACCAAACGCGCCGCGCGCGCCGGCGGTCATGGTGGACTGTACAAGCTTGGCAAGCCGATGCTTGGAGTCTTCCGCCGCGTCGATATCAACGCCGGCCGACCGGTACGTGAGCGGGGTCGTGCTGTGCGTGCTCACGCGGGCAGCGCCTCATCAAACGCGACCAACTGCCGGAACTCCTGCACCCGCGCATCGATGTCAGCCCGCGTAATCTCCAACAGGCGCCCGTTGGAGAATTTCTCCACGGCGAAGGAGCCCATGGCCGATCCGACGACCACGGCGCGACGCATGGAGGCGTCACTCAGGTCACCACTGGCGGCGAGGGATCCAATGAAGCCACCGGCGAACGAATCGCCGGCGCCAGTGGGATCGAACACCGATTCCAGCGGATACGCGGGCGCGAAGAAGACACTGTCCCGCGTGAACATGAACGCCCCGTGCTCACCCTTTTTGATCAGCACATGCTTGGGGCCTTTGTCGAGAATCCAACGCGCGGCCTGCACGAGATTGGTGTGTTCGGTGAGCTGGCGCGCTTCGCCATCGTTGAGCGTGATGAGATCCACGTGCCCAAGCAGTTGAATGAGTTCCGGGCGACGGGACTCGATCCAGAAGTTCATGGTGTCGCAGGCCACCAGGCGCGGCTTCTCCACCTGTTCCAGCACCTGAAGCTGCAAGCGCGGATCGATGTTGGCCAAGAAGACGAAGGGCGCCTGCCGGAACTGCTCGGGGATGTTCGGGCGGAAGTTCGAAAAGACGCCGAGGTGTGTTTCGAGTGTTTCGGCCGAGTTGAGATCGTGGCGATAGCGTCCACGCCAGCGGAAGCTGGATCCCGCCACCTGTTCGAGACCGGCGAGATCGACGCCGCGCGCCGCCAGCGGCTGGAGTTGGGCCACCGGATAATCGTCACCTACGACGCCGACCAGCTGCACGGGCGTAAAGTGCGAAGCCGACGAGGAGAAATAGGTGCCCGAGCCGCCGAGGACATCATCGGCCTTACCGAACGGCGTCTCGACGGAATCGAGTGCCACCGAACCGACCACAAGGACAGGGCTGGCGGTACTGGGGAAACTGCTCACATGCGCTCCGGCGCGGTCAGTCCAAGGATGCGCAGCCCAGCGGCGATGCCGAGCTGCGTTGCACGAGCAAGCACCAGTCGTGCGCGCGTAATGGCCTCGGGTTCGCCGAGGACATGATGCTTGTGATACCAGGTGTGTGCGGCGCGCGCGGTTTCCAGCAACCACGCGGCGATGCGATGCGGCTCGAGATGATCGGCGGCACCCTTCACCGTGGCGGGGAAATCGAGGAGCTGTTTCACGAGTTCCTGCTCAGCCGGCTCACTCAGCACACTCAAATCGACATCGCGTCCCGTGACCGTTGCCGCGTCGATTTCCCCGACACGGAAGATGCCGCACATGCGCGCATGCGCCATCTGCACATAGTACACCGGATTTTCTTCACTCTGACTCCGGGCGAGATCAACGTCGAACACCAGCTGCGAATCGCCTTTGCGCATGAGGTAGAAGTAGCGCACGGCATCACGGCCCACTTCATCGATGAGGTCGCGCACCGTGACATACGAGCCGGCGCGCTTGGAGATTTTCACCTCTTCCCCGCCCTTCATGACCGTCACCATTTGGTGCAGCACGTAATCGGGATAGCCCTGCGGGATGCCGATGTTGAGCGCCTGCAATCCAGCGCGCACACGCGTGATGGTGCTGTGATGGTCGGCGCCCTGCACGTTGATGGCGCGACGATAGCCGCGCTCCCACTTGGTGACGTGGTAGGCCACGTCGGGTACGAAGTACGTGTAGTCACCACCTTTGGCCGCGCTCTTTTTCATGACGCGGTCTTTGTCGTCCCCGAAGGTAGTGGTGCGCAGAAACAGGGCGCCGTCTTCTTCGTAGGTGTGCCCCGATGCCTTGAGCGCTTCGACGGTGTTGTGCACGGAGCCGTCGGTATAGAGCGAGCTCTCGAGGTAGTAGGTATCGAATTTGACGCCGAAGGCCTGCAGGTCGAGGTCTTGCTCGTGCCGCAGCGCCGCCACGGCGTAGGCCTGCATGGCGGCGAGGTCATCGCCAGCGGCGTCGCCGGGATGATCGGCCAGATAGCGCTCCGCGATTTCGCGGATGTAGTCGCCATGGTATCCACCCTCGGGAATGTCGAGGGGCTCGCCACCGAGTGCGCGCACCTGCGCGCGCGTGCTTTTGGCGAGGTTGGCGATTTGCGCGCCGGCGTCGTTGTAGTAGAACTCACGATCGACGGTCCAGCCGGTGTATTCGAGCAGCGTACTGATGGCGTCACCGAGTGCGGCCTGCCGTCCGTGGCCCACGTGCAGTGGGCCAGTGGGATTGGCAGAGACAAACTCCACCACCACGCGCTCGCCGTGGCCGATATCGAGCCGACCGAAGGCGTGCGGCGCCTCGAGAATGGCGAGGAGCCCCCGCGCCTGGAATCCCGGGTCGAGGCGGAAGTTGAGGAAGCCGGGTCCGGCGATTTCGGCTGCGATGACACCAACGGTTGCGGTGTCCATGGCTGCGATCAGCGCCTCGGCGATCTCCCGCGGCTTTTTGCCGAGCGGTTTGGCGAGCGTCATCGCGAGATTGGTGGCCCAGTCACCGAATGACGGGTCGCGCGGGCGCTCAAGGATTGGGGCAACGTCGTCTGGCGCACCGAGCGTGCGCGCCGCGCGCACGAGCTCGGCGCGCAGGGCATCGGCGTGAGTCACAGATTCACTCGGAAGACGACGTGGACGAGGATGACGCAGACGGCGCACTGGCCGCGGGCTTTGCGCTTGAACTGCTGTCGCTCTTGGAGTCGGAGGAGGAGCCGCCCTCAGCGGCCGACGCACCACCCGTGCGCTGATCCTTCTTGCCGTCTTTTCCGTAGTCGGTGATGTAGAAACCCGAGCCCTTGAAGAGCAGACTGGCTCCGCCCGAAATGATACGGGTGGCGACGCCCGTGCCATCGGGGGTTGGGATACTCTCCGGCACCTCAGAGATCTTGAACCGCGCTTCGATGATGGAGCCGTCGGGGCAGCGGAACTCGTAAGTTGGCATGGCTACGTTACTTGGCTAGGGTCAGACAGCCCTGAAATATAGCCAACGTAGCCCGCGGGTTCAACGGGTGTGCCTCAGCGAACCGTGAGCGTCGTGGCGCCTGGTGTGTAGGTCACGGTGAGCGGGGTCAAGTTGTCCGCGCGCTGCGCGGAATCTTGCCATACGCCGGCACTGTTGAAGAGGGCGCCGTGATTCGGGCAGCGGAAGCTGGCACCGTTGACCACGTTGATAGTGGTGCCGGCATGGGGACAGCGCATCGAGAACGCCGCAAAGCTGGTGGCGCTGAGGCGGGTGACGGCCACCGGTCCGCCATTCACGTTACCCACACTCCCGGCCACCCCACCGGGATTGGCCAGTGCGGGCCACGCGGCGATAGTGACCACCAGGCCGGCGGCGGTCACGGTCAGGGTCACCGCGAACGTACGTGCGGTCACACCAGTCGCGCTCACGGTAACCGTGGCGGTGTAGGTCCCGGCCGCCAAGGCCCCAGCCGTGGCGCGTACGGTGAGGGACGCCGGCGCCGTGGTTTGGTTGAACGTGGTGGAGAGCCAACCGGTGGCGCCCGCGCCATAGGCCACCGTAGCCGCCAACCCAACCAGCGATCCGCCCCCGCTGTTGTTGCACTGCACCACCTGCGTGGGAGGCGTGGTGCCAACTGGTGCCGAAAACGCGAGCGCGGCGGTGGAGAGCTGCAAATCGGGGGGCGCCGCAGGGTCCTGCACCAGCAACGAAACGGCCAGCGTCTGCGGGCCATTGCTGGTTCCAGCGCCCGCCACCGTCACGGTGGCGGAATACGTGCCCACCGGCAGAGTACCCAGCTGCGCGGTGAGGGTAAGCGTGGCGGGGGCCGACCCCTGACTCAGTGCCAGCGAGAGCCAACCGGTGCGTTGGCCCGGACCATAGGTGAGCGAGACGGAGAGACCGCTCAGGACGCCCCCACCCAGATTCGCGATCGCCACGGTCTGCGCGGACGGGCTATTACCGGTGCGCGTGGCCAGAAAGACCACGGCGCTGCGGTCGAGCCCAAGCACCGGCGGTGTGATCGCGCCGCCCACGGTGAGTGAGCCATCGGCGTTCTGCCGTACATCCAGCGCGGCGAGATTGGCGGTGGGTTGTCCATCGAGCCACGTGCCGTCGTTCGCAAAGCGCGCCGCATGATTGGGGCAGCGGAGGCCAGTAGCGGTGACGTCGACGATGGTACCGCGGTGCGGGCACACCAGCGAAAGGGCCCGGAACTGGGCCGCCCCGATGCGTTCCACCATCACCGGTGCCGCGCTGCCAGACACCACAACGGTGCGCCCACCAATCGTGGCCAACGCGGGGATGGTGGCGGGATCTACGCGAAAGGGCTCAGGGATTGCGTCGGGCACCAATTCCGGACCACTGATAATGCCATCACCGCAACCGGCCATGAACACGCCAAGCGAGAGCACCGAGGCCGAGGTGAGGAAGCCACGGCGGTCGACCAGTTGGCGATCGACCTGCGGGCAGTGTGCACACGACGAGGACTCGAGTGACGAATCGGGTGCGGACTCAGGCGAGGAATCGGAGCACGGCGCTGGTGACATGTGTTGGATGTTAACCTCGGTGCCCTCGGGGCTCCAGCAACCGGCGGCTCCGTTTCCGCGGTGTGAACGGGCGGGGCGCTGGACAGCGGTTGGCGCGTCCGGCAGCTTGGGCACATGTCCCGACCTCATCTGGCTTACCGTTCGCGCGCTGGCATCGCCGCCGCGCTAGTCTCCTGCGCGGCGCTGCTCCCCCTTGGCGCACAACCGTCGGCCCTCACCGAGCCTGGGGTGTCGGCCACCTTGGCCCGCCAACGTGCCGCTCAGCTGACCGACGTGGCCTACGACATGGCACTGCAGGTGAGTGCCGGTGACACGGCAACGGGTCGCGTCACGGTGTCGTTTACCACGCGGACGGCCGGGGACGTGGTGCTGGACTTTCGTGGACTGCGGGTGAGCGAAGGACAGATCAACGGGGAGGCGTGGCCCGAGGTCACCAGCGCCTGGAATCGCCATCACCTCGTGGTTCCGGCGGCACGCCTTCGCCCGGGGCGAAACCGGGTCGACGTGGCGTTTGCCACCCCAGTGGCTCAAGCCGGGGCGAGCATTATCCGCCACCGCGACGCGACCGACGGCAACGTGTACCTGTATACCCTCCTCGTCCCGTCAGACGCCAATCTGCTCTTCCCGTGCTTCGACCAGCCCGACCTCAAGGCCACTGTACGGCTGTCCCTCACCACTCCGATGGGCTGGCGCGCCCTGGCCAATGGCGCACTCCTCCGCACGGATAGCGCGAGCACGACGGTCACGCATCGGTTCGCGACGACACAGCGTATCAGCACGTATCTCATCGCGTTTGCGGCCGGTCCGTGGGCAAGCGTCACGCGCACGGTGGCAACGAGCACGAAGGCAGCGCCGGTCCCGGTGTCGCTATGGATGCGGCAGTCGCGGCTGGCCGAGGCCGAGAGCGACACGCTGATTGCGATGAACGCACGGGCGTTGCGGTGGCTGGGGGATTGGTTTGGCATTCCATACGCCTTCGACAAGTACGATGCGCTGTTGGCACCGGCGTTTCCGTTTGGCGGCATGGAGCATCCGGGCGCGGTGTTCTACAACGAAGAGAGCTTCATTTTCCGGGAGCGGCCCACCATGTCGCAGCTGCTCGGTCGCCAAGCCACCACGTTTCATGAGGTCGCGCATCAATGGTTTGGCGACTACCTGACCATGCGGTGGTTTGATGATTTGTGGCTGAAGGAGGGCTTCGCGACCTACATGGCGGCGCGCATGCAGGCCGACCTCGAGCCCGCATCAAACGCGTGGAAGACGTTCTACTTGCGCAATAAGCCGGTGGCGTACGCCACCGATGCCACAGCTGGCACGACACCGATTTGGCAACAGCTGGGGAATCTGGACCAGGCCAAGAGCAACTATGGCCCGATCGTGTACAACAAAGCCCCCGGGGTGCTCAAGCAGTTGGAGTATCTGGTTGGGGCGACCGCCTTTCAGCGCGGTGTGCAGCACTTCCTGCGCACGCATGCGTACGGCAACGGCACGTGGCGGGAACTGCTTGGCAGTGTTGGACGCGCCGCCAATCGTGATCTGACCGCGTGGGGACGGGCGTGGATCCTACGCCCTGGCATGCCGTTGGTGGAGCAGCGGCTCACCGTGCGCAACGGCCGTGTGCAGCGGCTGGCGCTGGTACAGCGGGCGGCGCAGCCGGCGCTCTCGGGGCGTGGGGCGTGGCCGCTCAAAGTGCAGGTGCTGTTGTATTACGCCAACCAACCGGCGGTGCGCCTCCCGGTAGAACTTCGCGGTGACACCACGGTGGTAACAGCGGCGACCGACCGGCCCGTGCCCGATTTTGTGTTCGCCAACGACGGTGACCACGGCTATGCCCTTGTACTCCCCGACACAGCCAGCGTGACGTGGCTGGAGCAGCATATCGGCAGTGTCCGCGACGACTTCTTGCGGGCCATGGTATGGGGCGCGCTCTGGGATCTGGTGCGAGAGGCACGCCTCTCGCCCATGCGGTATGCCGACATGGTGTTACGGGAGCTTCCTGCGGAGCGAGACGAACAGATCACGGGAACGCTGGTGGGCCGCCTGACCACCGTGATTGGGCGCTACACGGACGTTGCAGCCCGAGCAGAGCTGGCCGCCCGCGCGGAGCCGCTGTTGTTGCGCGGAGCGGCGGACAGCGGACGGAGCTACGGACAACGCAAGGCGCAGCTTGATGCGGTGATCGGGTTGGCGCGCTCTCCCGCATCGCTGCAACGACTGGACGGATGGCTGGACGCCGACAGTGTGGCGGGGCTGGCGCTGCGCGCGCCCACGCGGTGGTCGATTGTCACGCGGTTGGTCGCGCGGTCGGCCCCCACGGCGTCCTCGCGGTTGGCGGCGGAATCACGACGCGATTCCACCAGTGAGGGGCAGCGTCAGGCGTTTGTGGCTGACGCCGCGCGCCCGGATTCGGCACACAAGGCGGCGCTCTTTTCACGCTGGTTCACTGATGCCGCGCTGAATGAGGAGTGGGTCACGTCGAGCTTACGCAGCTTCCACGACGGGGACCAAGCCGAGCTGACGCGGCGGTATCTGGTCCCGGCGCTGGACACGTTGCCATGGATTCAGCAAAACCGGCGGATCTTCTTTTTGGGGAGCTGGCTCGGGGCCACGATTGGCGGTCAAGGGGACGCCGCATCGCTGGCGCTGTTGGATGACTGGCTCGCGCGGCACCGCAACCTTGCGGTGGATTTGCGGCAAAAGATTTTGCAGAGCCGAGACGAGCTGGAGCGCACGGTCCGAATCCGGCAGGGCGTTCGGCCATAGCGACCGAACAACCCGTCGCTGCGACCCGCAGGTTAGCGGACGAGCGACGGGTTATGCGGGGCGCTGCCTATTTCTTCTTCAGGTCACCACAGGCCACGATGATGCCCATCGCCGCCGCCGCGTCGTGGATGTTCACGTAGTAGGCCGCGGTATCGGCAAGAGCCACGGGGAGGGTCGCCTTACCGGTGCCCTGCCCTTTGTCGTTGATGGCGATCGGGGTGTACACACGTCCGCCTCCGACGACCCCACCGCCCTTCTCACAGCTTCCCGCGTGAATGTGCCAGGGACGTGTGGCACCGGGTGTCTCATCGGTGAGCGTCACCATCACCTCGGTACCCGTGCCGTCTTTGGTGGGAGTAGCGGTGGCCGTACCACGCACCTTCCGGCCGTCCTTGCCGACGAGCGTAGCGGTGTACTCGGTGGCGGGCCGAGTGAGTGCGAAGAGCAGCGCGCTCTGGCCAACCATCGCAGCGCTCAGCGCCATCCAGCGGATCATGGTGTGACGGGGCATTCGTGACTCCTGAAGTGAGATGGACAGGAACGGGGCAACACCGAGCAGAGCACCAACCATCGGCCGGGACGACGGCGTTCGCAACAAGGGTACTGCCGGCGTTGTTGGTCTTTCACCAGCAGCAGATGCCGCGCAGCGTCGTACCGCGGTAGCCTGCGGCACGCGCAGTACGAGGCCGGTTCATGCGGGGACGTGGTCAAAGAGCGACGGTGCATCTGACGAGTCATCCCAGCGGATGGGATCCCCGACAGCGATGTCACCATCGTCGAGAATGATGCCGAAGGCACCTCCCCCCCACGCCGGCCGCATCACGGCCTGCAGCCCCGGGCACACCTCGTCCATTTGATGGCAGGGCTTCGTTTCTCCCGCAATCTGAATGCGCACGGCACCGATACAGAGCACCCGCCCGCGGGAATTCACGAGGGACACTCCGCGCACGAGCACATTGGCACGCCGCCGCGCCGGGCTCAGCGTGGGATCACCGTCGCGGCCAACCGCCACGAGATGCTCGGCCCACCGCTCCGCCTCCAGCAGCGTGATCTGCCGTCGTCCACCTTGATTCGCATTCCCCACGAGGCCGCGCTGCGCGCGCACGCGCGCGGTGGTCACGGGATCCATTGGGGCACGCCTGGCCCGCTTGAGCCAGATCTGTTCGACCACCCCAACCGGCACATCGTGGCGCAGCGCCGCCTGATGATCGCGGCTGTATTGCATCAGGACGCGGAAGATGGACTCAATCTCCGCGCTGGGCAGACCAAGGGTGTTCGCATAGGCGAGTCGGTCGCGCAACAGGTCGCGCTCACGCGCTCCGTCACGAATGCCGAGTCCGTGCTGGTGCTTCACGGCGGCCACTTCAGACACCAGCGCGATACGCTTCGCCATGAGCCGCAACAGGTCACGATCGAGCGCGTCGATCATGTCACGCACCTCGGACAGCGGTCGCGGGGTATCAGCCACGACGGACCATCACGGTGACATTTTCCAGAAGGCGATGCCGCTGGCCTGCGGGCCCACGTCTACGGTGGCCACCTTCGCTCTCGCCATGAGATCGATGACGTCAACCTTGCCCGGCTGCGCGCCCTGCCCCTCACTGCTGACAAACGCGTAGCGCGAATCGGCACTGATGGTGACGCCGTGGGCGACCCGTGTAGATGTTGGCAGCTGGGCGAGACTGGTGCCGGTGGCGAGATCAAAGATTTCGATCGCGTTCCCCTGCTTGAGCGTGGCGACCAACAGCCGACCATCTGCGGTCACCGCGAGGTTGTAAACGCCACGTCCCGTTTTCAGGCGGCGCGTGAGCGTCCAGGTGGCGGTGTCGATTTCCAGAATCTCATCGGCTTTGTTGCAGGCCACGAAGATGGCCGCGC
Organism: Gemmatimonadota bacterium; assembly: GCA_947463135.1. Lineage (GTDB taxonomy): Bacteria > Gemmatimonadota > Gemmatimonadetes > Gemmatimonadales > Gemmatimonadaceae > Gemmatimonas. The sequence goes on along the minus strand of CANHTA010000001.1, from coordinate 165,331 downwards.
CGTTAACGGATGGCTGGGCCCATGTGGGGGAACAGGAGGCGGGCGCCATGTCATGCTTCTGCATCCCCATGCCCACACGCCCAACCTGCGCCGGATCGATGGTTGGGCCCGCACGCGGCGATAGCGCAGCGCCGGCGGTGCCAGCGGTAGACGGCGGGTGATGACCAGCGGCGTGGTCCATGCCGTCCATGGCAGCCATCGTGGTGGACGCATCCAGAGCGACTGGCCCCTCGGCGCCTTTAGCCAACGAGAAGCGTCGCGACACCACGAAGTCCTTGGTGTCCAGCTCCACGAGCTGGTCATCCATCATACAGGTGGAGTACTGGTGCAACCCGTTGGGTGAGACGCGACTCCCGTGCGGCATGGTGCAGGTGACAATGCGGGCGATTTCCGTATGGGTGGGCGTGTAAATCACCGACACCGTTGAGGGAATCATGTCGCCGTGCAAGTTGAAGTTCACCGACAGCGCGTACAGACCGTCAGGGGTGACATCAATGGAGGCGGGGAAATTTCCCAGTAAGAGTCCGGGACCGACCAGCGTATCGGGGCCAAGTGCGTAGCGCCAATACTTGCCATCGGGAAATCCATGTCCCGTGGTCATGTGCAGATATTTGCCATCGGCCGAGATCGCGAGACCGTGCGGCCCCTCCATTTCGGCGGCCAGCTCTCCAACGCCAATCGTCTTTTCAACGACGGCCCCGCCGGATCCGAATCGCACCCGGTAGATCTTGTCGGCCGATTCGGCGCCTACGTACACCCAGTAGTCACGCTGCGGAGCCACGGGGGCCGGCGCCACGGTGGTGACGGCGACCGGCGTGCGAGCCTGCCCCGCCAGTGAGACGGGTCGCATGGGCAGCGCGGTCACCGCGAGTACACAGGCAGCGCCGATTGCACGCCGCGTCTTGCGAGGGCTTGGCACGAGAGGCATGATCGAGGGGCTCAGCAGGAACCATCACACTGGAGACGACAGTATGAACGTAGCGCGCCCGCGGCAGTTCGTCACGACGACCGCCCTGATCCTTGCCGCCGTGTTGGCAAGCGGGGTTGCTGCACCGTATGGACTCGTGGCTCAGGGCGTGGCGCCAAGCCCGGCTGTGCGCGTGGCCGCCAGGTTGGTCGCGGAACCGGCCAAGATCACGATCCGAGCGGGCGAGTCGCAGCCGTTTACCGTGACCGCCTACGATGCGGCTGGCACGGCCATCGTGAGCGCGGTGATTCGCGTGGGCGGACCGCGCCAAGCCGTGGCGTTTGCGGACGGCCAGGTCCGCGCATTTCGTGCAGGGTCGTACACCGCCACCGCGACTACGGCCGGTGCCAACGGACCGATTACGCTCGACATCCCGGTGCTGGTGACGTGGCCCGCCCTCACGTCGCTCACCATCAGGGCCGACTCGGGGCGTCTCTACACCGGGATCTCCCTTGGCCACCGAGTGGAGGCCACGCACGCCGACGGGACTCCGCGCCCCGGGGTGATTCCCACGTGGCGCAGCAGCGCGCCGGCGATCGCCTCGGTGGATCGCTTTGGTACGGTCACCGCCCACAAAGCGGGCGCGGTAGTGATCAGCGCCGACGCCGAAGGTGTGATCGCCAAACGGTCGTACACGATCGTGGCCAATCCAGTGACGTCGATTGCCATGAACATCGCCGACGACGTCATCCTCACCGGTCAGGTCGTGCGTCTCGATGCGACCGCAAAGACGGCCACGGGAGCAACGGTGAAGGACGCCGTGATTACCTGGAGCTACACGTACACCCCCGATGACACCACGGTAGCGCCTGGTGGCCCCGGCATTGTGGACTGGGGGCGATTCACGGCCAACTATCCTGGCCGTTTCACGCTGCTCGCGCAGTCGGGGAATGTGACGGCGCGCAAAGTCATCGAAGCAAAGCCTCGTGATGTGGTGCGCCGCATTACCGTGACGGGACGCGGTGCCATCGCCGGCAGCGCCACGTCGGACTTATGGCCGTGGACCGGCAAGGATGGCCGAGACTACGTCTTGGTTGGCACGTGGGGCGGCGATGGCTACGGCATGGTGTTCGACATCACCGACATGAGCAACATCGTAAAAACGGATTCCATCAAGATCGATGCCCGCACGATTAACGACGTGACGGTCTCACCTGATGGCCGGTACGGTGTTCTGGCGCGCGAAGGGGCCTCGAATCGCGTGAATGGCGTGGTGATTCTGGATCTGGCGGTACCGGCGCATCCGAAAATTGCGGCGACGTTCGATCAGGAGCTCACCGGTGGCGTGCACAATATGTTCGCCACCAACGACTACCTGTTCGCCATTTCCGGTGGGCAGAAGTACGTCATCATTGACGTGAAGGACATCTACAAGCCGAAGTACGTGAGTGAGTATCAGCATCCCAATGCCCGCATTCACGACTTGTGGGTGCGCGACGGGATCGCCTATTCCGCACAGGGTGGTGTGGGGGCAGTGATGGTGGACGTGGGCAACGGGAAGTACGGTGGGACGATCGAAAAACCCAAGCTCATCAACGTGTTCCCGATCAACTCCGGTCACGAGATTTATCCGTACTTCCAGAAATCCACGGGCCGCACGTACCTGTTTCTTGGCGACGAAGAGATGAATCGCGCCGGCCGCGTGTGGGAAGGAACGAACTACGGCGCCACCCTCGGCAAATCCGGTGGTATCGCGCAGACATCCGGCGGATACGTGCACATCGTGGATGCCACCGACCCGATGCATCCGCGCAAAGTGGGCCGCTATCACCTGGAAGACTACGGCGCACATGACATCATCGTCGAAGACGACGTGCTGTACCAGGCGTATTACGACGGCGGTGTGCGTGTCGTCGATGTGAGCGGTGAACTCATGGGCAACCTCGCGGATCAGAAGCGCGAAATCGCGGTGTTCAAGCCCTACGATCCGACCGCCTTCACGGCGAACGCGCCCTTTGTGATGAACGCGATGCCGTGGAAGGGACAGGTTCTGTTTACCGATTTCAACTCGGGGCTGTGGTCGGCGAAGCTCGAACCGAAAGCGAAAGCCATTACGCCGTAACGGGCCCGCGGCGACGGGGCGGACCGCTAGACCGTGGGCTGGTACCGCCCCCACACCCGTTCGAGCGTATCGGCAATTTCACCAACCGAGGCACGCAACCGAACGGCGTCAATGATCCGGGGCATAAGCGGCGTACGTGCCCCCACGTGCGCCGGCAGATACTCTGGCGCGATGTCGGCGATGGCTTGCAGTGCCGCGTGCAGCGCCTGAGGATCGCGTTTGGCTTTCACCATCTTCAGCTGCGCCACCTGTCCGGTCTCGAGCGCACTGAAGTCCGGCGCGGGGATCACCGGCGGATCCTGCCCGTCGCCAAACCGGTTCACCCCCACGACTACCGTTTCGCCCGCTTCCACGCGCAGCTGATACTCGTACGCACTGCGTGCGATCTCTTCCTGAAAGAATCCGGCCCGAATGGCAGCGGCCGCCCCGCCGAGGGCGTCCACTTTCTCGAGTAACGCCAGCGCTCGCGTTTCAATGGCGTCGGTGAGCTGCTCGACGTACCAACTCCCCGCCAGAGGATCCGCGGTTTGCGCCACACCGGATTCGTAGCCCACGATTTGCTGCGTGCGCAGCGCGAGCGTGGCGGCTTCGGCGGTGGGGAGCGCCAGCGCTTCGTCGTAGCCGTTGGTGTGCAACGACTGCGTGCCGCCAAGCGTGGCGGCAAGCGCTTGTACTGTGACGCGCACCACGTTGTTGAGTGGCTGCTGCGCCGTCAGGGTGACGCCGCCGGTTTGCGTATGAAAGCGCAGCTTGCAACTGGCGTCGGCCGCACCGAAACGGTCGCGCATGAGGCGCGCCCACAACCGACGTGCCGCGCGGAACTTGGCGACTTCTTCAAACAAATCGCTGTGCGCCGCAAAGAAAAAGGAGAGGCGCGGCGCAAAGGCGTCAACGGCAAGGCCCGTGTCCACGGCCTGCTGCACATACGCGATGGCATCAGCAAAGGTAAACGCGACTTCCTGCACCGCCGTGGCGCCCGCCTCGCGGATGTGGTATCCCGAAATGGAAATCGGATTCCACTGTGGCACGTCCGTGGCGCAGAACCGAAACATGTCAGCCGTGAGCGCCAGTGACGGATCAGGCGGATAGATGTAGGTGCCGCGCGCGATATACTCCTTCAGAATGTCGTTCTGTACCGTGCCGGACAGCGACGCGCGTGGAATCCCCCGCTCTTCAGCCACCACGATGTACATCGCCAGCAGCGTCGACGCGGTGGCGTTGATGGTCATGGACGACGAGACTTTATCGAGCGGGATACCGTCGAGCAGGACGTGCATGTCATCGACGGTGTCGATGGCGACGCCCACGCGGCCCACTTCCCCTTGTGCACGCGGCGCATCGGAATCGATGCCCATTTGCGTGGGCAGATCGAACGCAACGGAGAGGCCGGTCTGCCCGGCCTCGAGCAACATGCGGAAGCGCTCGTTGGTAGATCGCGCGGTGCCAAAGCCCGCGTACTGGCGCATCGTCCAGAGACGACCGCGGTACATGGTGGGCTGCACCCCGCGCGTGAACGGAAAGTGACCGGGGTCGGCCAGATCACGCGCGTAGGACAGCTGGACGTCGTCCGGACGGACCACGCCGGGAATGGGAATGCCGGAGGGGGAGAGTCGCTCGCTCATCCCCCCAATGTAGCGATCAGGACGGGTCAGCCGGAGTCGCTGGCGTGGGATGCGTACCGCGCCGCTCGGCGACACCCGGCGCGACGTACCGCGGCAGGGGAAACTCGGCCACCGTTTCCACTTCGGCCGTACTGCCGAGGTAGAGCGGCGTGCGCTCGTGCAGCTCCGTGGGCTGGACATCCATGATACGACCATAGCCATTGGTGGCCATGCCGCCGGCCTGCTCGGCAATGAAAGCCAACGGGTTGGCCTCGTAGAGGAGGCGCAGCTTCCCCTTGGGCGACTTCGTGTTGGCCGGATAGCAGAAGACGCCGCCACCGAGCAGGTTGCGGTGGAAGTCCGCGACCAGTGATCCCACGTAGCGCACGTTGAGGGGCGCCCGTTGACCGTCGAGCCCACGATAGCGACGCATCAGCGCGCGGGTGGGTTCGGGCCAATCCTGCTCGTACGCATCGTTCACCGACAGGTACCGCGCGCGCTGCGGGATTCGGATATTGGGGTGCGACAGCAGGAACTCCCCGATGGAGGGATCGAGGGTGAAGCCGTGAGCCCCTTGTCCCGTGGTATACACCAGCATGGTGCTCGAGCCATAGATGACATACCCTGCCGCCACCTGACGGCGCCCCGGCTGGAGCATGTCTTCCATTTCCCCGCGCGAACCGCGGGTGATCTTCTTGTACACCGAGAAGATCGTTCCAACGGGCACATTCACATCGATGTTCGATGATCCATCGAGGGGATCGAACAGCAGCACATACTTGCCGGCGCGGAAGCCCTCGGGGATGTGAATGATGTCCGGTTCCTCTTCGGAGGCCATGGCACACAACCGGCCGCCATGATCGAAGGCTTTGACGACGATCTCATTGGCGATCACGTCGAGCTTCTGCTGGACCTCGCCCTGAACATTCACGTCACTGGTTGCGCCGAGGATATCCACGAGTCCGGCACTTCGCACCTTGTTCGCGATCATCTTGCCCGCGAGGGCCATGTCGTAGAGGATGCCGGATAACTCGCCGGTGGCCTCCGGAAACATGCGTTCCTGCTCAATGATGAAACGTTCGATCGTCACAACCGACGTTGCCGTATGCCTGACCACGTTATAACTCCTGAGTGGAGACGGGCGCGCAGGAGCGCAGCAGAAGAGATTGAATCCGATCCGCAACGGACCGGTAACAGACACGTTCAGAAACAGGGCACAGCGGGGCGCTGCCAACGCCCCCCGCCGCCTCATGGGGAAAGTGGCGTACTTGGGCAAGCTCGGGCAAGAGCCGCGCCGCGCGGATCGTTAGGGGAAGCGCCCGGCGGGGCGGTCGGGCACGCGCCAGTAGTCGCCTCGGGCCGAGGCGTCGAGCCAGTGGCCATTGGTACGGATGACCACGGTCCCCTCGCGATCCGAGCGCAGGAGTGGCACCTGAAGGGCGGCAAAGCGATCGAGCACCTCGAGGGACGGGTGACCATAGCGGTTTCCCGCGCCAACGGAGACCAACCCCACCCGTGGCGCCACCGCCCGCACGAAATCGAGGCCGGAGCTTGTCCGGCTGCCGTGGTGGCCCAGCTTGAGCACGTCAGCGCGGAGCGCCTCAACGGGGAGTTGGTTCAGCAACCACGCTTCTTCGTGCTGCTCGGCGTCCCCCATAAAGAGAAATCGGCGACGACCGTAGGAGACGCGCAGGACGACCGACGTCTCGTTGGCATCGACCTGGGCGGTGGTCCATGCGGAGTCGGGCGCCAGCACGTCGAGGGTGACGCCATCAAGCTGCCAGCGTTGACCGGGCTGCACGCGCCGCCACGGGAGGGCGCGCGCACGCAACGCCGCCAGCGCCTTCCGGTATCCACTGCTTGATGTCACAAAGGCGGGCTCCCACCATTGCCGCGGCGCGAGTGCGTTGATCACGCTGGCGGCGCCACCCACATGATCCTCGTGGGCATGCGAGAGCACCATGAGCACCACGGGCCCGCCACGGCGCTGCACGTACGGTATCACCGTGCGACGACCGGCGTCCCCCCCGTCCCACGAGGGGCCGGCATCGATGAGGACCCAGCGCCCGCGGGGCGTCCGGAGTGCGAAGGCATCACCCTGTCCGACATCGATCATGTGGAGCTCCAGCACCCCCGACCCAACGGTCATGAAGGGCAACCCCGCCGCTGCCACCAGGGCAACGGCGCTCAGCTGCATCCAAGGACCGGCCCGACGCGTGGCCGTGGCCCGGATGAGTGCCATGGAGGCCACCCCGCCTGCCAGCGCTGTTGGCAGCGTGGGTGCCACGTGAAACACCGCGAAGGGTATCGCGGCCGCGTGGGCCGCGATGCGATCGAGCAGTTGGATTGGCCACGCACTGGCATCGGCGATGACCTGTGCCAGCGGATCCATGGGGCTGGCCACAAGGGCCAGAAAGAGCGCCGGCTGCAGGAAGGCCACAATGGGACCAGCCAGGATATTGGTGATCGGTGCCAGTACGCTGACGCGCCCAAAGGTCCACGCGATAAGCGGGGCGGTAGCGACGGTGGCCACGACACCGGTGAGTGTTTCGCGCGCCAGCCAGCGCGATACCCCCCGTTGCCTGGCGAGCCACCGCTGCGCGCGACGAAGGGCCCGACGCCACCCCCTATCAGCCCTTCCAGCCGAAGACAGGGGCAGCGCGAGGGCGTAGCCCTGCCAGCGTCTCCAGATGGCTCGCGCGGCGACCAGCGCCGCCATGCCGCTCACGCTCAGCTGCCACCCCAAGTCGAGCACCACCAGCGGATGTACGGTTGGGATGGTGGCGCCGAGGGCGAGCGCCGTCCAATCATGGAGGGGACGCTGCCATGCTTTGGACAGCATGACGGTGAACAGCATGACGGCGCTCCGCACCGCCGGCGCGGGTGCCCCCAGCATGATCACGTACGCCAGCACCAATGCGAGTGATACCAGCGCCCCCAGGACGGAGGGCAAGCGCAGGGCCGCGGTGATGGTTATCAGAGCCGACGCGATAATGGCCACGTGCATCCCCGACACCGAGAGCATGTGCACGAGTCCGGCATCGGCGAATCGGTCTCGCACCGAGGTGGCAATCCCATCCTGATCGGCGATCACCAGGGCGCGCACCAGTGGCGCACGTGCCCCGAAGAGGCGATCGATCGTAGCGCCGGTACGTGCGCGCGCCGCACGCCGCCACTCGCGGCCGACGACGGCGTGTACCGTATCCACGTTGAGGCGTACGCCACGATCGGTGGCCAGAGCATCCCCCTGCACCATGGCCACGGCACCGGCCGGCAACGGGCTCGGCATGCGGGGCGGGAGCCGAAGCGTCGTGGCCACCGCGCAGGGCTGCCCACCCACCTCGACATAGACGTCGCCACGTCCCCGATTGAGGGGCACACGGGGTGACGAGTCGGCGGCGATCAGGCCGCGGCGGAGCGGGAACGGCGAGGGGCCAGAGCGGAGCGGGAGCAGGCCATCAAACGCCAAAGGCGTGAGCATCCCATGCGCGAAGCGCTGCACGGCCGCCGTCCGGCAGCGCCGCGCGTGCACGGTCGCCGCCCGACTCGTGAGGACACCGGACAGTGCAATCACGGCACAGGCGACGAGGGTGCGGGTGGCGGGTGGGAACGGGAGGGCGCGCGTTCGCCCGCGGGCTCGCGCCGCACGGGCCGCCAAGGTGGCCAGCACGATCACGAGGAGGAGAACCAGCGGGTGCGGCCACGCGGACGCCGCGTGCAACCACACTCCCCTGAGGCGAAGCCACGCCGAATCGCTGAGCGTGGCGCCAACGAAGAGGCCGGCCAACCACCAGCCCGTGGCATGAATAAGAAGCGGCATCACGCACGGTGATCATCCACCGGCACAGATGCCGCATCAAAAGTGCGCGGGCGTTCCCCGACGCACGCGGGGACCACGCGAGTTGCCGCTGTCTAGCCGGCCAGCAAGGGCAGCGCCGTGCGTGATGTCGGTGCGGCCACCGGTGTGCCCGTGAAGGTGGCACCTGTTGTCCCGCTGAGCGTCACCATGAGGTACTCGCCAATCGCTCCCGCGTCCGTCGGCACCATGATGGTTTTGAAGTCCCGCGAGCGCGCCTGCAGCAGCTCGCCATCGCGGGCCACCTTTTCAATGAGCACTTCCACGGTATCACCCAATCGGCGCATGTTGTTCTCGCGCGAAATGCCACGCACCGTTGTAAGCAGCCGTTCAAACCGGGTGGCCACGAGCTCGTCGGGAATTGTCCATTCGGCCGGCATGCGCGTCGCCGGCGTGCCTTCACGCGGCGAGAACTTGAACATGAACGCGTCGTCGAATCGCACCTCCTGACACAACGACAACGTATCGGCAAACTCCTCGTCGGTTTCACTGGGAAATCCGACGATAATATCCGTAGTCAGGGCCAAGCCGGGGATGGCGGCACGCATACGTTCCACGCACGCGAGATAGTCTTCGCGTGAGTAGCGACGCAGCATTTTTTTGAGCATCGACGTGGAACCGCTTTGCATGGGCAAATGAATGTGTTCGCAGACGGTGGGGACCTCCGCCATGGCCGCAATCACACGATCCGAGAAGTCGTTTGGATGGGGGCTGGTATAGCGCACGCGGCGAATGCCATCAACCGTACCGACGGCACGCAGCAAATCGGCAAAATCATGCGTGCCATCGTTGTACGAATTGACCGTTTGCCCCAGCAGCACAACTTCGGTGAGCCCCTGCGCCACCACCTCGTGGACTTCACGTACCACCTCGTGCAGCTTCCGGCTCCGCTCCGGGCCGCGCGTGGTCGGCACAATGCAATAGGTGCATCGATAGTCACAGCCCCGCTGCACGGGGATCCACGCCTTGACCCCTTCGAAGCGGCGCGCCACGACGTCTTCGTAGTGCTCTTCGAGATCGAAGTCGGTGGCGGTAAACTTCTCTCCACGACGGGCCCCGTCTAACAGGGCGGGCAACGCCCGATACCCGTCGGGACCAACCACGATGGACACGTGCCGCGCCTGCTCCAGCACGCGAGGTCCTAAGCGCTGCGCCATGCACCCCGTGACGCCCATGACGCTGCCGGTGCGCATGAACTTCTTGAGTTCACCAAGGCGCCCAATCACGCGCGTTTCCGCGTTCTCGCGAATGGCACAGGTGTTCACGAGAATCACGTCAGCACCATCGGGCACATCGACGGCGTCATAGCCGCTGGCGATGAGCTTGCCGTACATGAGTTCGGAATCGGCCACATTCATCTGGCAGCCGTATGTTTCGATGTACACCGTGGGTCGCGGCATCGCGCGTTCGGACATCTCACTCATGGATTAGCGCGGACGGATTTGGACGCCAATCCCGAGCAGCCACGCCGATTCCTTCGTGCTCGACGCTGACATCGAGCGTGTCGCGCGCTGAACGGAGAGGTCGATGACGGCATCCTCCCCGGCAACCGGCAGCCCAATCCCGGCGGACAGACGATTTTCCCTCGCCGTTTGGCCAGGCAGAACAAAGGGTAACTCGTTCCGCGCCATTCCTCCGCGAAGGAGCGTCGGAAAACCGCGGAACCGGGGACCGGCGACCTCCGCACCGGCGTGCCAGTTCATGGCATCGCGCGACGTCGCGGCCGTTGAGCCCAAGGCCGCCATTTGAGACCAGCCAATGTGCTCAAACCCAACCGCGAAGACAGAACCGACGATCCCATCGAAGCGTAGCGCGAACCCAGTGCGAGCCGGGGCCGTGGCCCTCGACACAATGGTGTCGCGAACGCGGGCATTGATCTCGTTGCCACGACGGTACGACGCGAGCGCCGTGAATCCCTTACCGAGCGTGGCTTCGCCCCCCACGGACAACGCGGTGCCGTAGTAGGTCACGCGTGATGAGTCGAGCACGCTCCCGAACTTGAGCGTGTCAGCAAAGGTGCGTTCACGGGTGGCCCGGTGTTCCCCGGTGTAGAGATGCCCCGCCGCCCCAACGCGGAAACGCGACGACAGCTGCCAGCCGACACCGGCGCGGAGGTCGTTGATGGCCCCGCGCACTTCGATTTGGTCGGTGGTGGGGATGCTTAGGCCGTTGACCTGCGCGCTCCCCGTGGTGGCGGTGGAGAAGGTCCGATCGAGGAAGGTGGTGGCGCTGATGCCAACCGCCACACCGTGGCTCGCCGGAAAAATCAGCATGAGCAGTGGAACGCGCTGCAGCCGGCTCTTCTCGCTCACACCATTAATGGAAAGCGTCCGTAATTCCGGCTCCGCCTGCGCAGTCACCACGGGGCGTGCGACGCCACCGAGCGCCGCCGGGTTGGTGGGCGTGAGCGCGTCGAATTCCGCGAAGGCACCGCCCGTGCCATTCGTCCGGACACTGCCGCCGCCTACGGGATAACCGAAACCCTGATTCGCAATCGCGCCCTGCGCACCGGCGACGGAGGCCAGAACGGAGGTCGCCGCCACCACTCGGGTCGCGGAAAAAACAAACGCTCGGAGTGTGTGGCGGATCACGGAAGGGCAAACTCCGAACGGGGGAGATAAGTGATACGCAAACGTGGGCGGAGCGCCGCTGGCGCTTCGCTGGAGTAAAAGCGCAATTCCGACGGCTGCGAACCTTCGAGACCGATTTTGAAGGCGATCGCGCGCGGAACATCGGGGGGCAACGTACGCCACGTGCGGGCGAGGGCGAGCACGTTAACCGCCCGCACGCCAGCCGATGACGGGACCAACGCCGACGAATCGACACCAGCGAACGAGCCGGCGGCGGCGAGATCCAGGATACGGCGCAGGTCGGTGACCAGATTCGTGGTGGTGGGCACGAGGGCAAACAGCCCCACAGACTCCGCCGCGTTGCCGAAGGTGGAGGCCTGCTGGGTGAGTAACACTTCGGCGCGCACAATGGTGCTGGAGTCGGTGATGCGCGCCGGGACGTTAAAGCGCAGATACGAGCGATACGCCGGGAATCCCCCCACGAGCAGCGTACCCGCCCCCGGGGGTGGCGAGGCCAGATCGCTGATCATGTACACCGTATAGGCCAGTTCCACGTCAGCGGTGGCATTGGGCACGGTGGTACTGGGCGAAATCTGTTGCGGTGCGTACGTGGTGTCGGTGCTGGGGTCAAAGACCACGGTGGGCGCACCCGCGCCGGCGACAAACGCCACCGTGCGGAGCTGCCCCGATCCCCCGCGCATCCGCACCCCTAACCGCAGGCGCCCCTTCGCTGCGATTTTGGCCGCCAACACCGATTTCGAGAAGGGGATCCGAAGCGAGTCGCCAATTGCCGATGGTGTGACGACCAACGAGCCAATCCGACGATCCGGGCGGAACAGCGATCGTACGACCGCCGTCACCGTGTCGGACGCCGTGGTGTCCACATCGTACACCTCGAGCGTCACGGGTGTGGTGCCACGGCGACCGCTGCTGTCCAGCGGAAAACGCAGGAAAACCGAGTCGACCGCGGTGATGGAATCCACCGTGGCCCCCTTGTTCGGGCTGAACACGGTGGGAAGCACATCAAACCGAATGATGGCGTTGGTGACCACCGTATCGGGACGGTTCGCAATGAGGATAAAGGGCGACAGCCCAAGCGTTGGATAACCGCCGAGCGAACTGTCGAGGACCACCGCATCGACAATCGTGTCGCGGAAGGACTCCGCCTTCGACGGACACAAAGACGGGCAGGCCGCGCCGCCGTCGAGGGACTCGGTGCAAGCGGCGGCTGTGACGGCCGCAACCGCAAGTCCGCACAGGACCAGAAGGCCGCGCGCGCGCGGCCAGGGGGCAAATCGATGGCGCTCAGGCATTCTCGAGCGAAGCAGGCGTGAATGGCGCGGGCAACAGATCCGCCAGCGACCAGCGCGCCGTACGCCCTTCGGGCGTCACGGCGACAATTTCGAGCGCTGGGGCGAACTCCACCAGCGCCTGTCGGCAAATTCCACACGGCGGCGTCGGTGCTGACGCCGCCGTGGTGATCACGATCCGAACAAAACGGCGCGCGCCGTCGGCGATCGCCGCGCCAAGCGCAACGCGCTCGGCACAGGTCCCCGCCGGATATGACGCATTTTCCACATTGCACCCCACGTACACGCGCCCGGTATCGGTTTCCAGTGCGGCTCCGACCGGGTACTGCGAGTATGGGCACCACGCGTGGGCCCGCGCCGCGTCGGCCGCGGTGCGCAGATGCGCGATGGTCATGCGTGCAACAGGGCTGGCAGAAACGACGCACCGCCACCGCGCCACGACAGCCCGAACCACTCGGCCACGGTGGCCCCCACGTCGGCGAACGTGTCCCGCACCCCAACGCCACCACCGCGCACCCGCGCGCCAGCCACCAACAACGGCACACACTCGCGCGCGTGATCGGTAGAGGGCGTGGTAGGATCGTTGCCGTGATCGGCCGTAATGAAGAGCAGGTCGTCCTCCTGAAGTGCAGCCAACAGGCTGGGCAAGGCGCGATCGAATGCTTCGAGCGCCCCCTGAAAACCACGGACATCGTTCCGATGGCCGAAGAGCTGATCGAAATCTACCAGATTCGCAAAGCAGAACCCACGAGGGGCCGAATTCAGCCATTCCAGGACAGCGGTGATCCCGTCCGCGTTGTCCGTGGTATGCCGGGCGGTGATGGCCCGACCGGCGAACAAATCGTCCACCTTGCCAAGCCCAGACCGCGGAATCCCCGCTGCGGCGAGGGCGTCGAGCAGCGTGACGCCAGGGGGCTGAAGGGAGTAATCGCGCCGGTTCGCGGTGCGCTGCCACGCCCCCGATGATCCGACAAACGGGCGTGCAATCACCCGCGACACATTGTGCGGCGCCACCAACAGCTCGCGCGCGATCTCGCATGCCCGATACAGCTCGTGCAGCGGGATCCAGGCCTCGTGTGCCGCCACCTGAAAGACCGAATCCGCCGAGGTATAGACGATCCAAGCCCCCGTGGTCCGGGCCTGCTCTGCGTACTCCGCGATGACGGCGGTGCCGCTGGCCACACAGTTGGCGAGGACCGGTCGACCGGTGGCCTGGGCGAACGCCTGGATCACGCTGGCGGGAAACCCCTGCGGGTAGGTTGGGAACGGCGTGGCGAGTTGTACTCCTGCCAGCTCCCAGTGCCCGGTGGTTGAGTCCTTGCCCGCGGAGCGAGGGGTCAGGGTACCCCATCCGCCAATGGGATGGGGCACGGCCACCACCCCCGGAATATCGGCGACATGGCCGAGCCCCAGACGCGCCATGTTTGGCAAGGTAAGGCCACCGACCGCCCGCGCGACGTTCCCAATGGTGTGGCTACCAACGTCCCCGTATGCGGCCGCATCGGGCGCTTCGCCGCACCCCACCCCATCGAGCACCAACATCACGGCGCGGCGGTTGGCTTGGAGGGTGGTCATTCGGGGCTCGAGGAGATAGCACGGGAGGGGACGCGCAACGCGAGTCCGACCAGAAGTTCATACGGTGAGAGCCCGGCGACCTCGGCCACGTGCTCCGTACTGAGCGTGGCCGTGCCATCAGTGCCGAGGAGCGTTGCGACATCCCCAATGGCACAGGGTACGTTGGTGACGTCCACCATGACCATGTCCATCGTCACCCGCCCCACAACAGGACAATGTAGCCCCCCGAGCAGCACCTCGCCGCGATTCGACAAGTGCCGCCGGTATCCATCGCCATAACCGGCTGAGATGGTCGCAATACGCGAGGGGCGCGCGGCGGTCCAAGTGGCGCCGTAGCTCACCGTCTCGCCGATGGCCACCTCACGAAGATCAACGACGCGAGCCCGGAGGTGCACCACCTGCTGCAGCCCCAGCGGTATGCTGAACATCCCGCCGTAGACGGCGATACCCGGTCGGGCGAGGGCGCCGGGCGATTGGCGCGTGCGGCTGGCAATGCCGGCGCTGTTGTCGCTGTGCCGGAGAATGGCGGCCGGCAGGGCGTCACCGAGTGCGAGCAAGGCATCAACGAAGCGAGCGTCCTGCTCGTCGCGCGAATCAAGATCGTCGTCGGCGGAGTGAAAGTGCGTAAACACCCCTTCCGGCGGGTGCGCGCGCACCGACTCGCGCAGGGTATCCGTCTGGTCCCAACGCACACCGGCGCGCGCCATACCCGTATCGATGGCCAGGTGATACGGGCGACCGCCGTGCGGCTGCCCGAGCGCCGCCCAGGCGGCGATGTCGGCCGCCCGGTGCAGCGCGGGGCGAACACCCAGCAGCAAGGCCCGGGCGAGTTCCGTGGGGAGGATGGGGGTGAGGCACAGGATGCGCGCTCGGCACCCCGCGTCGCGCAGGGCCGCCGCCTCGTCGAGGGTGGCAATGCCAAGCCCCCACGGGGCCTCCGCGGTAGCAGGCGACCCATCGAAGGGCACGCCGAGGGCTCGACTGACCGTGACGGCGCCAACGCCGTACGCATCGGCTTTCACCATCACCACCAGCGGCACGCCGGCGTGGGCGCGCAGCTGGCGCACATTGTGGCGCAGGGCGTCGAGATCGACGTCGAGCCAAGCGCGATCGGCAGGGGGATATATTGACGCGGTCACTCGCACATCCTAAGCAGCCAACGACGTACGGAGAAGTCGATGCAACGGACAATGGACGACGCGCTGGCCCTCATGCGTGATCTGCGGGCTCGCTGCGAGTGGGACCGCGCGCAGACGCACAGCTCGCTCCGCCCGTATCTGATCGAGGAGGCGCACGAGGTCGACGACGCCATCGCCAGCGGTGACGACGCGACGATGCGCGACGAGTTGGGCGATCTGTTCCTGCAGGTGCTTTTTCACGCGGTGGTGGCCGAGGAGCGCGGCGCGTTCACGATGCAGGACGTGGCCGGTGCGCTGGTGGCGAAGATGCACGCCCGGCACCCGCACCTGTACGGCGACGGGATCAAGCGCAGCTGGGAGTCGATGAAGGCGGAGAAGGCCAGGCGCAGCACGCTGGAAGATGGCCTGCCGTCGGGGCTCCCGTCGCTGCACCGCGCGCATCGGCTGCAGGACCGTGCCGCCGGCGTCGGATTTGACTGGCCCAACGCGCTGGGGCCGCTGGCGAAGGTGCGAGAGGAGATTGACGAACTGGCGGTCCACGTCAACGCGGAGGGAGCGGTGGCCGATCAGGACGCGTTCGAGGCGGAGCTGGGTGACTTGCTGTTTGCGGTAGTGAATCTGGCGCGAAAGACGGGCGTGCACGGTGCGCTGGCGCTGGATCGGACGAATGCCAAGTTCGTGCGGCGCTACGCGGCCATGGAGGCGCTGGCGGCGGCGGATGGGGTGGAGTTGACCGCGCTGTCGCTGGAGGAGCAGGACCGGTACTGGGATCAGGTCAAAGCGACGGAACGACAACAGCAGAGTAAGGGGTAAGAAGTAGGGGGTACGGAGTTCGACTCCCTACCCCCTACTTCTTACTCCCTACTTCGCCGTTACGGCGCCAACCTTCCCATCATCCGCGGGAATGGAATGACTTCGCGGATATGCTCAATGCCGCAGATCCAGGCGATGGTGCGCTCGAGTCCGAGGCCGAAGCCCGAGTGCGTGAACGTGCCGTATTTGCGGAGGTCGAGGTACCAGCCGTAGGCCTCAACCGGGAGGCCCTCGTGCGTGAGGCGTGCGAGGATCTTGTCGTAGTCGTCTTCACGTTGCGAGCCGCCGATGATCTCACCGCGCCCTTCGGGCGCGAGCAGATCGGCACAGCGCACGGTGCGCGGATCGAGGGGATTCTCCTTCATGTAGAACGCCTTCGCTTCCTTCGGATAGTTCACCACGAACACCGGGCGCTGATACTCGTCGACGATGAGGGCTTCATCGGGGGCACCGAGGTCATCGCCCCACACCATATCACTGCCCTTCCCCTGCGCGAGCGTCACAGCGTCACCGTAATCGAGGCGCACAAACGGCTGGGCCACGCAATCCAGCTTGCTGGTATCCCGTTCCAGCACCTTGAGCTCTTCCTGACGACGCTCCAGGACACGCTCCACGAGGTAGCGCACGAACGCCTCCTGTAGATCCATGTTGTCGTCCTGATCGTACCACGCCATTTCCGGTTCGATCATCCAGAACTCGGTGAGGTGACGACGCGTCTTCGACTTCTCGGCGCGGAACGTGGGGCCGAAGGTGTAGATCCTCCCCATCGCGGCGGCGAGGGCTTCGCCGTACAGCTGGCCCGTCTGCGCGAGATAGGCCGTGCCTTCGTCGAAGTAGTCGGTGCTGAACAGGCCGGCCCGTTCGCCGATCGCGGCGGTGAGGATGGGCGTGTCGCACCGGATAAAGTCGCGGGCATAGAAGAAGTCGTGCACCGCCTGTTCGAGCTCGTGCCGCACGCGCATAATCGCGACCTGCCGCTGACTGCGCAGCCAGAAGGTGCGGTTGTCGAGCAGAAAGTCGATGCCGTGCTCCTTGGGCTGGATCGGATAGTCGTTGGGGCTCGTGCCGATCACCTCAAGCGATTGGACGCCCATCTCATAGCCGCCGGGCGCCCGGGCGTCGGCCCGGACCTCACCCGTGAGCGCGACCGACGCCTCCTGCGTGAGCTCCGCAAAGGCATTCCACGAGGCCTCCGGCACCTCCGACTTCACCAAGACCGCCTGCAGAATGCCGGTGCCATCACGCACGACGGCGAACGCCACTTTTCCCTTGGAACGGAGGTGCGTGACCCACGCGCGAACGGTCACGACGGTGCCGGCATGATGCTTCAGGTCGGCAATGCGAGTGCTGGATTGGTTCATCGGACGACAAGTTGAAGGAGAGCCGTGAAGCTACACTGGGGCCTGTGCACAGGCTATCCGACCCGGAACAGGGCGAGGGCGCGCTCATATCCCACCGTAAGGACGTGCCGCAGTCCCTGATGCGACGGACTGATCAGCTGCGGGTCCTCCTGCAGCAGCCGCTCGGCCACCACGCGGGCGGTCTCGTTAAGCGCTTCGTCACGCAGGGGATCGGCAATGCGAAAGGCGGGAAGACCATGCTGTTTGGCGCCAAACAGATCCCCCATGCCGCGCAGTTGCAAGTCAGCGCGCGCGATCTCAAACCCATCCTCGGTGCCGGCAAAGAGAGACAGGCGTTCGGCCGCCTCGACACCCACATCACCCAGCAGTACACAGTACGACTGTTCGGCACCGCGACCCACGCGACCACGCAGCTGATGCAATTGCGACAACCCGAAGCGCTCGGGGTGCTCAATGATCATCACCGTGGCATTGCCCACGTCGATCCCGACTTCAATTACCGTGGTGGCCACCAGGACATCCAGGTCGCCATCGCGAAAGCTGCGCATGATGTCGTCCCGCTCGTCGGCGCGTAAACGTCCGTGCAGCAACGCCACGCGCCGATGTGCAAACGGTCCCCCCGCCAGCTCCTCATACATGGCCGTCGCCGCCTTGAGCTCCATCTTCTCGGAGGTCTCAATGAGGGGATACACCACGTAGACCTGACGGCCCGCGTCGAGCTGGGCGTTGGCAAACTCCAACACCTTCGCGCGTCCCGATTCCGGACGCACCACCGTCGTGATGGGCTGTCGACCGGGGGGGCGCTCATCCAGCACGCTCACATCGAGATCGCCGTAGAGCGTGAGAGCGAGCGAGCGAGGAATGGGCGTCGCGCTCATGAGGAGGACGTCCGGGGCCTTTCCCTTTTGCCCCAACGAGGCGCGCTGCTCCACACCGAAACGGTGCTGCTCGTCGATAATGGCGAGTCCAAGATTGGCAAAGGCCACGTCCCCCTGAATCAGGGCGTGCGTGCCGATGGCGAGGACCGGTTCGTGCGACGCCAGCCGCGACAGCGCCGCGCGACGCTCCTTCGCACCGAGGCGACCCGTAAGCAGCACGGGGGTGATGCCGAGTGGTGCCAGCAGCGTGCCGATGCTGCGCGCATGTTGCTCAGCCAGCAATTCCGTGGGCGCCATCAGAGCCACCTGCGCACCGTTTTCCATCGCCAGTAACGCCGAGAACAGTGCGACCACGGTTTTCCCCGCGCCGACGTCGCCCTGCAGCAGCCGATGCATACGACGCGGGCTCTCCATGTCGGCGACGATCTCCCGGACGGCGCGTACCTGCGCGCCAGTGAGCGTGTAGGGCAGTGCGGCACGCAGCTTGGTGGTGAGATCACGCCGGTTCACGAAGGCGGTGCCACCGCGTGCCTCGCGGGCCACCTGATTGGCTTTCCGGTGCAGCAGTTGCACGCACAGCAGCTCTTCAAACGCCAGCCGCGCACGGCCGCGAACGGCTTCTGCTACCGACGAGGGGCGATGCACGAGCCGAAGGGCTTCGGGCAGCGGCGGCACATGCGCTTGCGCGAGGATGGTGAGTGGGAGGGTTTCCTGCACCAGCGGCAAGAGCACATCGAGATGCTGTTGTACCATGGCGCGCAGCACCCGGACAGACAGCCCTTCCGTACTCGGATACACGGCGAGCACGCGTCCTTCGTTCGTGCCTTCCTCCTCCGGCCCCAGATTGACATACTCGCGCGGCTGGAGTCGGCGCCCATGGAAGAAGCGGACTTGACCCGTGCACAACAGCCAGTCGCCTTTGTTGATGGTACGATCGAGGAAGGGCTGGCCAGGCCACGCCACTTCGATCATCCCACTGGCGTCTTGCACCACCGCTTGAAACACCCGTAACCCTTTCCGTGTGGGCAGCACGCCCTTGGCGATAACCTGCCCGAGCACCGTGAGGTCGGCCCCCACGACCGCCTGCGCAATACGGGTGACCGTGCTGGCGTCCTCATACCGGTGCGGCACATGACGCAGCAGGTCGCCGGCCACCGTGATCCCAAGACGCGCCAGCAAGTCGGCGCGGGCGGGCCCCACCCCTTTCAGGTAGGTGACGGGGGTATCGAGCGCGAGCCGCGGGGCGGGCCGCGCGGGCGGACGTCGTTTCCGCTCCTGCGGGTCACGCTCACCGCCAAACGCCATCACGCGTCCACCAACTCCGTGGCGTAGCGTTGCGCATCGAAGGGCTCGAGGTCACCAATCTGCTCACCCAGCCCGACGAACTTGATGGGCACGTTGAGCACATCGTGCACCGCCACCACAATGCCCCCCTTGGCGGTACCGTCGAGCTTCGTCACCACCACGCCGGTCACCGGCACTGCGGCCGAAAAGGTACGCGCTTGCGACAGCGCATTTTGCCCGATGGTGCCATCCAGGACCAACAGCACTTCGTGGGGGGCGTCCGGAAGTCGCTTCATGATGACGCGATGAATCTTGCGCAGCTCGGTCATCAGATCGTCGCTGGTGTGCAGCCGTCCGGCCGTATCCACGATCACCACGTCAGCGCCGCGGGTGAGACCGGCATCGACAGCATCAAACGCCACCGAGGCGGGATCAGCGCCGGGAGCACCGCCTACAAAGTCCACGCCCGAACGCTCGGCCCATACGCGCAGTTGATCGATGGCGCCCGCACGGAAGGTATCCGCGGCGCCGAGGAGGACCTGTTTCCCCTCCTTCATGAGCTGTGCGGACAACTTCCCGATGAAGGTGGTCTTCCCTGCCCCGTTCACGCCGATGACGAGCACCACGGTAGGGCCAGCGGTTGCCATGCGGAGCGCCGGATCGGCGTTCCCCTTGCGTAACGAGGCTTCGATGCCAGCCGCCAACGCGGCCCGAAACTCAGCCTCCGTTTTGACCTCCCCGCGCTTGGCGCGGAGCTCCACATCCGCCACCAGCGCCAACGCCGTGGAGACGCCAAAATCGGACTCGATGAGGAGCGTCTCAAGGGCTTCCAGCGATCCCTCATCGACTCCTTTGAAGAGCACCGAGATGTCGGTGCGTGCGATGTCCTTGAAGCGCTGCCACAACGAGCGCTTGGGAGCTTCATCCTTCCGGCGAAACAGGCGAGACATGCGGAACCAGGCAACGAGAAACGAAAAGGCGAACGCGAAAGGCGGTTCAGCGATAGCCGCCAGCGCGGCGGGCAATCCACTCGCCGCAGAGCAGCAGGAGGGCAAGGACGAACGGCCACCCTGCATCGGCCAGGCGGGGCGCATCCGATGTGAGGGCGCCGCGCGAGATCACCCCCTCGCGCACCGTCGGTGCACGCGGGACCCATTCGCGGGAGACGTTCACCACGAGCACGCTGGCCCCGCCATCGGCCTGCACATCGTACACGCCGGCCGCCAGAGGCGGCGAAGTGGTTTCGTACCGGCCCGCGGGAAAGCGCAGCTGCAGGGACTCAGCGCCGGTGCTACTCGCGCCCGTTGGGTCGGCACCGCGGCGGCTGATCCGCACCGTCACAATCGAATCGGAGCCACCACGTCGCCACACCACCGGTTCACCGGCACGCAACAGCGAGGCGATGGGGCGGGCCGCACGCACGTCACCACGGCCGGCTGCCAACCAGTCGAAGATCGCCCCCCAGAGCGCGCCGAAGGCGTCAGCCGAACGCCCACCACGCAACGACCACCCCGCATAGCCGGAACCGGAGACGACGATGGTGCGCACGCCGTTCTCGGTGCGGGCCGCAATGGCGGGCACCGCCTCGCCTCGCTTGCCCAACTGCGCCGTGATCACCGGCATGGCGCCGGCTGCGGGGCCCGCCAAGGTGAGCGGCGGCAATGAATCGAGAGGCAATCCCGCCAGTGCGGCCGCCAGCGGCGACACCGGTACCCCGGAGGCATACCATTCCGGCGTCCGTGCCACCTCCCCGGCGCGTGCCGTGGCCGTTGGTGGCGCTGGAACCCAGAGCGCGCGCGCACCGGTAGCCGTGCGCACACCGGAGCGCGGACGCCACGCGGTGTCACCGTGCACGATGAGCATGCCGGCGGCAGCGGCCTGCGTCTTCACGTCGGCCTCACTGATGGGGCCGAGCGACCCTTCCACGCGCCAGAGACCGGGCGCCACGCGCAGGAATGCCCGTGTGGGGACATTCAGAGCCCCGCGCAGTACCACGAGGGCTTCCCGAACGTCGAGATCAGGCGCGGTGGATACCAACACCGCCGACGGCCGATCGCCAATGTCGAGGGTACTGATCAGGGTGTCGTTTCGTGGTTCGGCATCACCGGGTACCCGCAACACCGACCGAACCAGCGAAGCGCGCGCCCCACGAGGCAACGGCAGCGTAGCCGTCACTCGGGTTGACGCCAGCGGGGCCAGCGCCGGAACCGGGAGCGTCACGGGCGCGAGTCCGTCAACGAGGACGCTGAGCTGCCCCTCGGGCGTCGTTTTGGCGCCCGCCATAATGGTGGCCGCCACCGTAATGGTATCACCAGCCGTTGCCGTGCTTGGTACCGCCATATCAACAATGGCGCCGTCGGTTCGCGGCGTGTTGGTCAGCACCCGCACCACCGAGCCTGCCGGTGCCTCCGCGAGCGACTCGGCGTCATCCACTTCGCCGTCGGTGACGAGGAACAGCGGACGCCCCAGCGATGCCGCCCGATCTACCGCGACACGTACCCGCGACGCCTGATCGTTGGCCGATAGTGTCCCGATATCGGACGCGCTGATGTCGCGGATGGAGTCACCCAACACGGCCAACAAGGCGCCCCCCGAGGCGTAACGCGACACGGCGGTGGCAAGCTGCGTGCGCCATTGGTTGACGGCCGTGTTCTCGTCGCCAACGGCGCGACGCCACGAGGCCGACACATCAAGCGCCACCAACGGGGCGGCGGGGGTGGGTGGTGCCGAGGGGGCGCCGAAGAGGATCGCCGCCACCAACGTGACGGCGAGGGCGCGTACGAGACCAAGCAGCAGCGCACGGGAACGCCCCAGCGCGCCGGCGCGCCCGTAAGCGAGCCAAGCGGCGAGAGCACCGAGGGCGAGAGCAAGGATCCAACGAATCACGACAGTAACGTCACTGATCGGCGCGGTCGGAGAAAGGGCAAAGGGCAAAGAAGCCGAAGCCTCTTTGCCCTTTACGCGGAAGGCTCCCGATCAGTTCAGTCGCCAGCGCCGCCCGAGGCGACTGACGGAGCCGAACGGGTATTGGCGGGCGGGGAATCGAGGAGCGCAAACAGGCGCGCCTTGAGTTGCACGAAGGTGGCGCGCTGCCCCGGAGCAAGCGGCTCTCCCGTGACGTTACGCAGCGCCACCCGGGGATCACGGTGCTTCCCATTGACGAGCACCTCAAAGTGCAGGTGCGGCGCCGTGGACAGGCCGGTCGAGCCGACAAAGGCCACCGTACGGGAGATTGCGACACTCGTGCCGCGACGGATGCCCGGCGCAAAGCCGTTGAGGTGACCGTAACGGGTCACGAAGCCATTGGGATGCCGAATTTCGAGCACGCGACCGTATCCGCCTTTCCATCCGGCAAAGATGACGGTCCCGTTGCCCAAGGCGCGCACTGGCGTGCCACGTGGGGCCGCATAGTCCATGCCCTGATGCGCGCGCACGGTGCCGAGGATGGGATGCCGTCGCAGTCCGAACACGCTGGAGATGCGCCGGAAGGCGAGCGGCGCGCGGAGGAACGCGGCGCGCATCGACTTCCCGTCACCGTCGAAGTACGAGGCCGTGGCCCCCTGCGCGAAACGCATGGTTTCCACGCGGCGGCCATCCACCGTGAGACGCGCGGCGAGCACGCTGCCGGGGCGTACGGCGCCGTTGGGCGCGCGCTGACGCTCCATGAGGACCGCGATTGAATCGCCTACGCGAAGATCGCGGCTGAGGTCAACGCGATACTCGAGAATGTCAGCCAACGCATACGCCACCTCATTACGGACGGCCGAGGGGAACGC
Source organism: Gemmatimonadota bacterium (assembly GCA_947463135.1). GTDB lineage: Bacteria > Gemmatimonadota > Gemmatimonadetes > Gemmatimonadales > Gemmatimonadaceae > Gemmatimonas. Next base: position 142,139 of record CANHTA010000001.1, on the reverse strand, counting down.
GGCGGCGCTCTGCGCAATCGCCCCGGTGAGCGTGGACGACACCACCCCGCCGACGACGACGGTATCGGTGGTCCACGGCAACGTTTCTTCCGTTTCGATCCATCCCGAAGCGGCGGCGGCTGACCGGGTAAAGCGCACGAGACGGTCGATGGCGAGCTGCAGCACGACTTCGGAGGCCCCGGAGTCCGGGTTCACGGTGGACGTGATGGTCGTGCCCGCGCGAATCTTCCGCGCGTCGATGGCCTGTGACTCCAGCAGCACCCGGGACGCTTCATGGCGTGGGACACCGGCGCGTTCGAGCACCGCGACCAGCGGTTCCCCACGCTTCACCGTGTCAACGCGCACGCGCCATTTGGCACCGACAGAAACACGAGACCCCGCGGCGAGCACAGTCGCAGCGGGGCGCTCGGGGACGGGACGTCCCAACGCAATCGCCGAGGCTCCGATACCGGCACAGAGAGCGGCCATCAGGAGCCGTGCGCGAGCGCTGGTCAATCCATCTGTCTCCGTATAAACGTCGGGATTTCCATGTCGTCGAGCTCGGTGTCGCTCGACGGAGAAACGGGAGGTACACGAGGCGGCCGTGACGAGACCCCCTCCCACATCGGACGGGCTGGCGCGGCCGCGGGCCGTACAGCGGGCCGGTCCCGTGTCGGGAACGGCAGGACCGACGGATTCGGCTTGGCGGCCGCCGAACTCGGGAAAGATGAGGCCGCCGGGGTGCCAGCGGAAGGGGCCGTGGTGCCCTGCGGCACATTCCGGACGACGCCGTTTCCTGAGGCACCCTGCATCTGCCGATCGAATCCGGTCGCAATGACCGTTACCCGGATCTCGTTCATCATGGCGGGCTCATGCACGGCGCCGAAGATAATCTCTGCGCCGTCGCCCACGGCATCGTGCACGATATCGCTGATCTGGGTGACCTCACCGAGCGTGAGGTCTTCGCCGCCCGTGATGTTGACCAGCACACCGGTGGCGCCGGAGATGGACACATTGTCGAGGAGTGGCGACGCAATGGCCTGCTGAGCGGCTTCCAGGGCGCGGTTTTCGCCGCGACCGATGCCGGTGCCCATGAGCGCCGAGCCCCCATTCTGCATGACCGTACGCACGTCGGCAAAGTCGACGTTCACGAGCCCCGTCTGGCTGATGAGCAGCGAGATACCTTGGGTGGCGTGCAGCAGCACTTCGTCGGCCTTTTTGAGCGCCTCGTGGAAGGGGATGCCCTTCCCCACCACCGCCAGCAGCCGCTCGTTCGGCACGATGATCATCGTGTCAACATGCTTCCGCATTTCGGCGATGCCCTCTTCCGCCTGACGCATGCGCTTGCGCCCTTCGAACAGGAAGGGACGCGTCACGATGCCAACCGTGAGGGCGCCCGCTTCGCGCGCCAGCTCACAGATCACCGGCGCGGCACCGGTCCCCGTACCGCCCCCCATCCCACACGTAATGAACACTAGGTCGGCGTTGCCAAGCACCCGCTTGGTGTCCTCCCGGTTTTCGTCGATGGCCTGACGACCGATATCAGGACGGGCGCCGGCGCCAAGCCCACGCGTGAGCTTCTTGCCGATCTGAATCTTGACATCGGCCTTGGAGTTCATGAGCGCCTGCGCGTCGGTGTTCACCGAGATGAACTCCACGCCCTCGAGGTGCTCCTCGATCATGCGATTGACGGCGTTGCCGCCGCCGCCACCAACGCCGACCACCTTCATGCGGGCGTTTTGGGCGGTGCTCTCTTCGAACTCGAAGGTCATGCGTGGGAGCTCCATACGGGGCTTGGTGGGCTCAGGGTGATACGCATGGCAATCCGGCATCTGCTGGACCGCCGCGAGTCCTAAAGCAGCGAGCTCCGCCACTCTCGGCGGTCCGCGCACGGACTCTGTGGAAATGTGGATGATGTTCTGCAGACTGCACGCACTTTCCTAGAATACACAACGGCGTGTACCGCGCAACCCGCGATTGGAGTTGATGTTGGACCAATTCGTCACGCGGGGGGGCCATCACGGAGTCGGCCCGATTTATCCACATTACGGCAGCAATTCCGGTCTTGTGACATTCGCGAATGAGCAGGGAGTACGACCCACGTACCCCCTGCGTTCATGCCGCTCTGGCCGTCACGTTCAGGGCACAACGCGCCGTGCGGGCGCCCCCGCGGGCGATTCCAACGTGGCGCTTATTTCGGTACCGAGCCTCGATCGTTCCAGTTGATGAGGCTGTTGAACACCATGTTGAACTCCCCATGGTTCTGCCACCGGTAGATCGGGTTGTTGGCGAACAGGATCACGCGGCCGTTGCCGTTGACCGCGTTCGGCACATCCACCGCAAAGGGACGACTCTTCAGGGAATCCGCCCCGGTCATTAATCCGGAGAGGACGGCCTTCTCGCCGCCGACGTAGCGGGCGAGCACGTTCCCCTCGTCGGCAATGCCCACCTTGAACGGGGTCCCACCCACGTACTTCACCGGGATAATGGTTTTGCCCATGCCATAAAACACCGGATGCTCGGGACGGGTGATCGTGGCCTCAATCAGCGGACGCTGCGCGCTGAGTCCCGGCACGGGCGTCTTATCCACCGTGCGCGCCCACCCAAACTCAATGGGAAGCCGCGCCGCTTCACCGATGGCGATCATGGTGCCCCCCGCCGACAGGAACGCCGAGAACGCATCGACCCCAGGCTGACCAAATCCGCCCGTGAGATCAGGGGTTTCGCCATACATGCCGAGGAACCGGTACTTGTCATTTTTCAGATACGGCTGCGGGCGTGCCGCTTTGGCTTGCATGACGGTTTGGCGGCTCAGATTCTGCTCCGCCACCAGAATCACGTCGTAATCACGACGCAGGTTTCCCTGTACCACCCGCTCTTTGTAGATCAGGTCGAAGGGGATGTGAAAGGCGTCGAAAGTGAGTCGATACCACCCCAGATTCTGCGTCCCCGACCACTGGGAATAGATCGCCACGCGGGGGACATCGGCGTCATGCATCCCCACCGACGGCATGGCGCTGAGCATCGCTGCCGTGAGGCCAAGCGAATCAACTACAGCGCGCACCCGTGGCGCGTACTTCCCCTCGATTAGGAACGACCCGGCGGGAAAGCTGCTATCGCCCGCGGCAAACGGCTGTTCCGCCACCTTCATGGGCACCGACCGCAACAGGTACCGCAGCGTGACCATGCTGTTGGAGCCCAAATGCGCCACGGCAATCGCGGCCGTTCCCGTTCCCGTGGTACGTCCCTTCGGCACCACATTGGTCACCGGTGCGACGGGCGCCGACAGAATGGCGCGGTCGGCTATCTCGACCACGTCAACGTTCATCGCGAGCCCCATCGACCAGCCGCTGTCGTCATACGTGTTCAAGCGGGCATCGGGGTATTGCTGACGCTCAAGCAGATTCTTGGCGAGGCGGCCATAGGGCTGATCACGCTTAATCACGTACGAGCCCACGGGATACGTGACCGAGCCGATCGTGATCGGCGCCGTGGCCTGCCCCACTTCAATGCGTTGCACGCGCAACAGATTGACGAATTCCGCCGCGCGCGTCATGTCGCGTTGCAGCGGAATCACAAATCCGTACGGCGCCTTGACCTTCCCTTCCTCAATGCTGTTGCGCGTTTTGATGTAGAAGTTTTCAATCACGGTAGCCGGGAACATCGACGCCAACTGCATCGCCGTGAGCACACCGGTTTGCATGTAGTTGGTATTGGAACGGCGCGTAAACGTGGCCACATCGTTGAAGCCAATGGGATTCCCGCGATACCACTCGCGATCCTGCGCGCCCCCGCGCCCGGTTGGCAGTGCCCCGGCACGTCCTCCGAAGCCACCACCGGGTGCCGGTGCACCACGACTGCCCGCGCTCCGCGCGCTCGCCATCGCGGCACTGTCCAGATCACGGCCGGACTGCGTCTCGTACATTTTCATGAGGCCGTTGTGATTGTAGGCCACTGACCCGAGATACCCGGGAGACCAGCCGTCCATGAACGCGTGGGTATACACCCCGGGCATCCCCCACTTCGTCATCTGTGCCATTTCCCAGTTCCCAAACCAGGGCAACTCGGCGAACAACAACGGATCGAGGTTCGGGTTTTGCGGCGGTCCACCGGTGTAGGTGTAGAGCAAGGGTTGGGCTTCGTGCAAATCGTGCATAATCGGCGGGAACGCCGTGAAGTACCAATCAATAATCGCGCGCATTTGCACGAGCTTGATGTTGATATCGCGATTGTTGTCGTGATACACGTACTTCCCCCAATACGGCACACCGGCACCACCACCACCACCACCACCACCGCCGCCCGGCGAGGCGGCCGAGGGAGCGGCCGGCACCGGTGCGGAAGCGGGGGCGATCGCCGGGGCCGGGATGGCGGCGGCCATATCGAGGCCGCGGAAGAACCAATCCACGTTGCGATCACGCCCGTCCGCATCCGCCGCCGGTGTGAACGACACATACAACTGCTCGCGGATCTGATTGATGAGTGGTGAAGTCTCCGTTACCAAACGGTACGCCAATTCCATCAGCATTTCAGACGGGCCGGTTTCGCCGCTGTGCAAACCACCCATGAGGTGATAATGCGGCTTGGTATCGGCCAGCAGCGCCTTCACCTGCGCCTCGGTGAATCCACGGGGATCGGCAATGCGCGCGAGGTTTTTCCGGTTGTGGTCGAGACGCTGCATGTTCGCCTCGGAGGTGATCCACACCACGACTAACTCGCGCCCTTCATCGGATCGGCCGATGGTTTCGATTTTCACGCGCGGGGAGGCCGCAGCCAGCGCCCGATAGTACTTCAGCTGATCGGCGTAATACGTGAGCTTCCGCGGAGCCCCGATGTGATAGCCCAGCACGTCCCGTGGTGTGGGAATGCCGGCAACCACCGGTAAGTGATCAACCAGCGGACTGCCATGCTTGGGGTTCGCGAGCCACTCCTGATAGCTCTTGGCGAAGGTGGTGTCCTGTTTCTGATTCGGATCACGCGTGTCGGTGGTGAGCTGCTGAGCCGCCACCGACGCGAAGGGGACGCATGCCAGCAGCAGCGCGTGGCGCGTGAGCGCATGACGCACTGCTCGAAAACGGGAGAGACCGACGATCACGACAATGCTCCTAACAAAGTAGGGAGTATGGAGTACGGAGTAAGGCGTACGGCCTAGGGCGCATGCAACGACGGGGCACCGAGACGGCTGTCTCCGTACCCCGTACGTCTTACTCCCTACTCCGCCGTTCCGTTAGAACCAGTCCTGCAACCACGTCTTCACGCGCAGGGCGAGTTTATCAACGCCGGCGCCGGTGAGCGATGGGCGACGCGCAATGACGCCGCCGAGCGCAACGCGATGCGCGCCATACAGCGCCAGCCCGAGCGCCGTCGCATAGCGCGGTTCGGCAATCTGCTCCACAAGCCCGCCCACGTTTTCGCCGGGCACGCCGACACGCACACCAAGACCGAAGACATCGGCGGCGAGTTCGCTGATGCCTTCCAGCGCCGCACCGCCTCCGGTGAGCACGATGCCGGCGTTGAGGCGACCGGCAAATCCCGCCGTTTGCACCTCGCGCTGCACTTTATCAAAGATCTCATCCATCCGCTGATGAATGATGTGGGTCATGAGCTCGCGCGAGATGTGGCGTTCACCGTGTGACGCCGACGCAGGCATGGCGATGACCTGCTCCGGATCGACCATCGGTTCGTACGCACACCCGTAGGCTTCCTTCAGCTGCTCGGCGTCGTTGTTGGTAATGCCAAGTCCCTGCACAAGATCGCTGGTGACGGCATTCCCACCATGGGGAATCGTGGCTAAGTGCCGGATCTTGCCTTCATGAAACACGGCGAGGTCGGTGGTTCCCGCCCCGAGCTCCACGAGGATTACGCCCAGTTCACGTTCCTCCTCGGTGAGTACCGCCAAAGCACTGGCGAGCGGCTCCAACACGAGTTCGCGCGTTTTGTAGCCCGCGCGCTCGATACTTTTGCGCAGGTTCATGGCCGGCGAACTGCCGATCGTCACGAGGTACATCTCTGTTTCGAGGCGCGTGCCGATCATGCCGACCGGATCACGAATGCCATCGGTTTTGTCCACGCGGTATTCCTGCGGAATCGCGTGCAAGAGCTCACGATCCTGAGGGATAGCCATGGCGCGGGCAACTTCGTTCACGCGATCGACATCGGCACGCACAATCTCATGGCCGCTAATGGCCACCACACCCGTGGAGCACATCGCGCGCACGTGCTCTCCCGCAAGACCCCCGTAGAGCGAGTCCGGAGCGACGCCAGCCACGCGGCTGGCCTCCTCAACGGCTTTGCGGATACTGCGCGTGGCCTCTTCGATGTCAGACACGACGCCGCGACGCAGGCCCATGGTGCGGGTGCTCCCGACCCCGAGGACACGCAGCGTCGGCGTGCGCGGCAAATCGCCATGGACCGCCGCGACGATCGCAGTGGTGTAGGCGGTGCCGATATCGAGGGTGGCAACAATAGGTTCGGAAGTCATGGCTGTCTGGCGATCACCTGGTCACGAAAGCGGAGGTCAAGCTCCACCGCACGCAGATGATTCCGCGCGAGGTCCGCTTCCACAGGTAATATGTCTTGAAAGCGGGCTACGGTCACGTCGGGGGTTGTCCGAACGGTGATCCCGGCCAATTGCACGCGTAATTCGTCCGGTCCGGCACGTTCCCCCCGCAAGACCCGGGCGAAGAGGCGCGGGGCATCCTTCCGCAACCCGTCCAACAGGTGCAGCAGCGCACTATCGGCCGTGGCGGCCAGCGGGACGTCCAGGGGAAAGCGCGCAGGGTCGATCGGGAGCGCGCGACCGGACTCGTCCGTCGGTTCGAGTCGCCCGCGCTGGGGCACATACGCCACCGGTACCCGCTCCACCACGCGAATCAGCAGGGTTCCCGGCAACTGCCGCGATACGACCACCGAGGCCACGAGCGGATGAGCCCCCACGCGGATGGCCAAGGGCTCGAGCGGCTGCCACACCGATTGCAGGGTATCCAGCTTGAGGAGCGCAACGAGCTCGGTGGGCCGGGCATACTGCACGCCCTCCAGCACCACCTCACGGGCATGGAAATACTCGAGGCGTGCGAGGACCCGCGGCCCCCACCATGGCACCCCTAACAGCGCACCGACGGTGACCAACGCCCCAATGCCCCGAACCCAGCGAAGCCAGCGAGGACGTGCCACGGTTGGCTCACCCTTGGCCGTTGCGCGTGGTGCGCCGAGGTCAGCGGGTACCGTCGCCATCAGGCGCGCAGCGCCTCCAGCAACTCCGGACCGGTTTTCGTGATATCACCGGCGCCCATGGTGATCACCACGTCGCCCTCCTGAACCACGGCGCGCAGCGCCGCCGCGGCCGCGGTACGCGGACCGTGCCACGCCAGGATACCCGGTGGGACCCGGTCGCCAATCAGCGCCGAGGTCACCCCCGGCTCCGGTGCTTCACGCGCGCCGTAGATGTCGCACAACATCAGCACATCGGCGGCGGCCAACGCACTTGCGAAATCGACCTGTAACTCACGCGTGCGCGAGTACAGGTGCGGTTGGAAGGCGAGCACGAGACGACGCTGCGGAAAGGCATGTCGCGCCGCGGCCAGGGTGGCCCGCACTTCCGTGGGGTGGTGTGCGTAGTCGTCCACGACATCGATGCCCTGCACCGCCCCCAGACGCTGGAATCGGCGCTCCACGCCGCGAAAGGCGGCGAGTCCGGGTGCCATCGCGGGCACAGAACAGCCCAGTGCCAGGCCAGCACCGAGCGCCGCGAGGGCGTTCCGGACGTTGTGCAGGCCGGGCACTGCGAGCGCGATGTTCCCGAGCGGTTCCCCATCCACGCGCACGGTAAAACGCGAACCGGTGGCATCGAGCACGAGCGCATCGGCCACGAGTCGGGCTTCCCCCGCATGGGGAGCGGGTGCGGTGCCGGGGGCGGTTGCACTGTACGCCATCACCTCGTGCCGCGACGGGAGGCGGAGCGCCATCGCGCCCTCATCATCGGCGCAGCGCACGACGACGCGCGCCGGCGCCACATACTGCTCGAACGTGTGGCGGATGTCGTCAAGATCCCGATAAATGTCGAGATGGTCGGCTTCCACGTTCAACACGACGGCCACGGTGGGATCGAGGGCGAGGAAGGACCGATCGTATTCATCGGCCTCCACCACATACGTGTCACCGCCAAGCCGCAGATTCCCCGCCCACCGTTCAACGCGCCCGCCAACCACGCCCGTGGGTTCCCGTCCCGCCGCGATCAGTGCCTCGGTTGTCATCACGGTGGTGGTCGTTTTGCCGTGTGTCCCGGCAATGCCCACGAGTGTGCCACCGCTCACCGCATCCGCGAGCGCTTCGGCGCGACGCACCAGCGTCATACCGGCGTCACGCGCCGCCGTCATTTCGGGGTGCGTCGCCGCAATGGCCGAGGAGTAGACCACCGCACGCGCACCTCGAACCAGCGCCGCATCATGCGGCGCCACCACGATTCCATACCGTGCGAGATCCGGAGCGCCACCAGGATTGGCATCGGTGCCCTGAATAGGCACGCCCCGACGGGCGAGGAGTTCAGCGAGCGCACTCATGCCGGCCCCGGCGATTCCGATAAAGTGCACGGGCCGCGGGTCGGTACGATCGAGCAAGATGGCCGCCGTGGTGGACGGCGCGCGGGCCCCGGATGCGGCGATGTCAGGACGTGGAGGCAAGGCAGACATACCTGCAATATGGCGACGCGCTGCGCCGATCCCTACGGTTCCTGCGTGATGGTGTCGAGGATGGCCCGTGCGATGTCGGCGGCGGCGCTGGGACGGGCACGCTGCAGGGCCGCCGCCTGCATCGCCGTGCGTGCGGCCGGATCGTCGCGCAGCGCCAGCACGGCGGCACCGAGTGTATCCGCGCTCAGGTCATGTTGCGGAAGGTACCGGGCCGCACCAGACGCCTGTGTGACTCGCGCATTGTGCGTTTGGTGATCCTGTGCCGCCGACGGGAGCGGCACTAACAGTGCCGGGATCCCCCACGCGCAGAGCTCAGCAATCGTCATGGCGCCAGCGCGCGTCACGGCCAGATCTGCGGCGGCGTAGGCCTCGGCGATCGGAGCCAGATACGGACGCACCCGCACCATGGTCGCCTCGCGGCTGATGTAGGCGGCCGCTTGCTGTTTCCCCGTAGCCCAGATGACCGCAATCCCTTCCGGAAGCCCCTGCGCGGTCCACGCCGCGACGGCCTCGTTGAGTGCGCGGGCTCCTTGACTCCCCCCAACCACCAGCACCACGAACGCATCCGCCGGGAACCCCCACGCACGGCGCGCCTCGGCGCGTGACTTCGCGGAGGCGGGTGGCGGCTCAATAGGACATCCATAGGCCAGCACCCGCGTCTGCGCTCCCGTTACAAGGCGGTCTGCCGCCTCGGGAAAGCCGAGAAACAGCGAGTGGGCGCCCTTCGCGAACCGTCGCGTAGTGAGCCCGGGATGGGAATCGGGCTCATGGAGCATGGTGGGTACCTGATGCGCACGCCCCCAAGCCAGCGCGACCCCCGCCGCATACCCCCCTGTGCCGATAACCGCGCGCGGCGCCTGCTGCGCTGCCAGTTGCGTGATGGCGCGCCACGCCCCCACCGCGCCCACCACCGTGCGCCAGTTCCTCCACGGCGAGGTCCGGTACAGCGGATGCAAATCGAGCAGCGTATGCGCAAACTCCGTGGTGGGCAACACCTCACGCTCGATGCCGCGTCGCGCGCCGATGAAATACGGCTCGATATGTGGCGCCTGCTTTACAAGCGCCCGCGCAATCGCGAGCCCGGGATACAAATGGCCGCCGGTGCCACCGCCCGCGAAAAAGACGCGCGTTGCCGGGGGGGTCATGGCATGGCGACCAAGGGATCGGTAGCGCTGGCGCCGTACACGCGCTCGCGATCACTGCCGATATTGACCAAAATGCCCGTCATGGCCAACGTGAGGACGAGGTTGGAGCGCCCGTAGGACACGAAGGGCAGTGTGAGACCGGTGTTGGGGAGCAAGCCGATCACGACACCGAGGTGAATGAAGGCGGTAAAGACGGTGACAAAGGTGATCCCGATGGCCAGCAGCGCGGTAAACGGACTTCGCGCTCGCCGGGCGATACGGAATCCAAGCCAACCGTACAACGCGAAGGCGATGGTGAGTCCCCCCATCCCAAGGAAGCCGAACTCTTCCCCCACCACCGAGCCGATGAAATCGTTGTACGCCAAGGGCAGCCATCCCCGTTGCTGATTGCCTTGACTGAAGCCCACGCCCACCAGCCCCCCCGATCCCACCGCGACAAACGACTGGAACTGTTGATCAGCCGTGGCCGTGCGCGTGGTGGATTCCTGTTCTTTAGCGAGAAAGCTCTGGACGCGTTTGCGTACGTACGTACTCTGGGAGGCTTGGAAGCCGATCAGAAAGAGCCCAATCACACCGAACAACAGGAAGTGGAATACCCGCGCCCCACCGACGTACAGCAAGACGGCCATCGTGAGACAAAACATGAAGGCCACGGAGATATCAGGCTCAAGAATGGCCAACACGCTCAACACGCCGATGACCACCATAAACGGCAGGACGCCTTTACCCAGCTGCTTCACCGCAGCGCCCTTCTTCACCAGGAGCATGGGCGTCCATACCAGTACGGCAAACTTGGCCAGCTCGGACGGTTGAATGGAGCCGTTAAACAGGTAGCGACGCGACCCGTACATGCTCTTCGAGATGGCCTCTGTCCCCGGCAAAATCACAATGAGCATGAGGAGCATGCTCACGGCCATGATGAACCACGCTGCGCGCCGCCAGCGCTCGGCGTCTACCTTTGCACAGAGTGCGAACACGACTACACCCACCACGACACCGCTGAACTGCCGGAGCACAAAAGAATGACCGGGACTGTTCGTGGAAATCGCCTGCAGGGCACTGGCGCTGTACAGCACCGCGAGCCCGAAGGTCATGAGCAGCGCCGTGACCAGCAAGAGCGCGCGGGCCTCGATCGACATACGCCAGCGCTCGCGTGTACCGGCCAGAGTTGCGGTGGTACCACTCACGGCTGCTCACCGGCCAGCACGTCCGCCAAGCGCGCAAACTCCTGACCGCGCGCTTCGAAGTTGGCGAACATGTCGTAGCTGGAGCACGCCGGCGACAGCAGCACCACGTCACCGGATACGGCCAAGGCGCGCGCCCGCTGCATGACCTGGGCGAAAGCATCATCGCCGCAGTGTTCCACGGGCACGCGTCCATGCAGCGGCCCCTCGAGATCGGCGGTAATCAGGGCGCCGGCTTCACCGTAGGCCAATACCACCTTGGCGGTACGCAGCAACTGGGGGACAAGCCTGGTGTACGATTCCCCCTTGTGGCGACCGCCCAGCAGGACAATCGTGGGGCGCGTCATGCTCGACAATGCCACCAGCGTGGAATCAATGTTGGTGGCTTTCGAGTCATTCAGCCACAAAATGCCATGGCGATCAACGGTGGGTTCGAGGCGATGCGGTAACGCCCCAAAGGTCGCGATGGCGGTGGCGAGTTGCGCTCGTGCACCGGGAGTCCGGTGTGCCGGATCAGCCGCCATCACCGCGAGCAAGGCCGCCAACACATTCGCAACGTTGTGCTCGCCCACCAATGCGACGTGCGATCGTGGGACCAGCGGTTCACCAAACAGGTGCAGCATGTCGCTGGCGGGATCGTAGTAGCCGTCGACGTCGGCGCGATGCACCGAGAAGCGAAACCACTGCCCGGGAATACCGGCCACCAACGCGTTCACATCAGCGCTGTCAGCCGTGGTCACCCATCGTGAGGTTGCCTCGGCGTTGGCAAACAGACGTTTCTTATCGGCGTAGTACTCATGCACATTCGCATAGCGATCGAGATGATCGGGACTGAGCGTGGTGAGCACACCGACATCGGGCGAGATCCCCGGCGTGTCATGCAACTGAAACGAGGAGATTTCAAGCGCGGCCCATGCGGGCGGCGTGGGGCGGAGCGCGAGTTCAGAGACTGGCGTCCCGATGTTCCCCACGTCGGCGGCGTCATGCCCGAGTGCGCGCAAGAGATGACCAATGAGCGCCGTGGTGGTGGTCTTGCCATTCGTGCCGGTCACCGCGATGTAGCGGAGTGCCGGCTGCAACCGCAGTGCCACCTCAACTTCACTGACCACCGGTACACCGGCGCGGTGTGCCGCGACAATGGGTGGCGCGTTTGGGGGAATCCCCGGGCTGACCACCAGCATCACGCAATGCGCGATGCGCGGAATGTTATGGCCCCCAACGTCCACGCTGGCGCCTTCGCGCTCAAGCAGCGCTGCCGCGCGACGCACCGAGTCAGCCGGTGACGCATCCGAGGCATACACCGATAGCCCAGCCGCACGCAACAGGCGCACGGCAGCGATGCCGCTACGGCCAAGCCCGAGCACCGCAAACTCGCCACGACGCTCGGCAAGGCGTTGTGCCACGCGCGATGCCAGCGCCTGCGACGACCCGGTGTCAACCATAAAAACGCTCCGTTACCGCAGTTTGAGCGTACTGAGCGCAACAATCGCGCAGAGGATGCCGATGATCCAGAAGCGAACGACGACCTGCGTTTCCGGCCAGCCGGACAGCTCGAAGTGATGGTGCAGCGGCGCCCGCTTGAATACGCGATGTCGCTGCGCATAGTCTAGGCCGAAGCGCTTCCGCCGGTACTTGAAGACCGAGCGCTGCACAATCACGGACACGGTTTCCGCGACAAACACCGCGCCGACGATGAGCAGGAGAAACTCACTCTTGAGCAGAATCGCGATGGAACCCAGCGCGCCGCCCAGCGCAAGCGAACCGGTGTCCCCCATGAAGACTTGCGCCGGATGCGCGTTGTACCAGAGGAAGCCCAGACAGGCCCCCGCAACCGCGGCGCAAAAAACCGTGAGCTCACCAGCCCCTCGCAAATAGAAGATCTGCAGATAGACACTCGTATCCACCCGACCAGCGACGTAGGCAAAGAGCCCCAGCGTCAGCACAGCGATCGCCATCAAGCCGGCGGCCAACCCGTCGAGGCCGTCGGTGAGATTTACGGCGTTAGTGAAACCGGTGAGAATGAACGTGACCCACGGGATATACATCCATGCCGCCCACGCCACCGCGGGGACGACCAACACGTGCTTGAAAAAGGGCAACGTTGTGCTGGCGCCGGGGAGCGTCGAAATCGGGAAGCGCAGCAGGATGAGGCCCAGCCCAAGGCCGCAGATGATCTGTCCGGCAAGCTTATATCGCTCAACCAATCCTTCGTTTTTCTTCCCCTCCCGCTTCTGCCGCAGCTTGAGGTAATCGTCGAGAAAGCCGATGAGTCCCATCCAAGCCGTTACGGCCATCGCCAGCAGCACATACCGATTACTGAGCCGCGCCCAGAGCAGCACCGGCACAAAGGTGGCGGCGAGAATGATGAGGCCACCCATCGTTGGGGTGGTGCCCTTCCCCGCGTGCGTGTCGGGGGTGCCTTCGCGCACCACTTGGTGCACCGCCATGGCGCGGAGCCGGCGGATAATGACCGGGCCAAAAACGAACGTGAGCAGCAGCGCCGACACGAACGCCGCCGCCGACCGGAAGGTGATGTAATTCAGCAGGTTGAGCACGCGCACGTCGCGCGCGAACGGTTGGAACAGAGAATAGAGCACTAGGCTTTGGCCCAAGTCGAGAGCGTGGGAACCAGCCGCTCAAGACGCATCCCGCGGGATCCCTTGAGTAGCACGATAGCATTTCGTTCGAGTCGTGGAGCGAGGAGCGGCCACAGGGCATCGAAATCCGGCGTCGCCACGACGCGCGGGTCGGACGGTGCGACCTCTTGGAACGCCGAGGCGAAGTCGCCCACGCCGACAAGGAGGTTGGCCGTGGACGCCAGCGCCGCCGACGCGACCAGGCGATGTTGTTGCGCCGACTGTGCCCCGAGTTCGCGCATGGTGCCAAGAATAGCCACCCGCTGTTGCCCCGTTCCCACGCGATCCAGCAGGTCCAGCGCGGCCCGCATCGAGGCGGGATTGGCATTATAGGCATCGTTGATGAGCACCAACTGGCCGTGCTGCTCCCATTCGCCACGCATGCTCGGAACGGACATAGCCGCCATCCCCGCTGCCGCATCGGCCAACGGGACACCACAGGCGCCAGCCGCGGCAATGGCGAGCATGGCATTGGCCGCCTGATGCGCGCCGCGCAGTGGCAGCGTCCAGTGGACGCCATCCACCTCAAGCCACGGGCGTCCTTCGGGATCGAGCCCCCAGGCGGTTGGCGTGACCGTGGCATCGGCCAGGCCGGCTGACAGCACGGTTGTGGCGCGGGCCTGCGCAAGGCCGAAGAGCTCCGGATGCGCGGAGGGCACAATGGCGAGCGTCGCGCGATCGAAGATGTCGCTTTCCTCGCGCAACACGCCGGCCAGATCCCCGAGTCCTTCAAGATGTTCTTCCCCGATGGAGGTGAGCACGGCGATGTCCGGTTCGGCAATGTCCCGCAACAGCGCCACTTCCCCCGGGGTGTTGGTCCCGACCTCGATGATCGCCACTTCGGCCTCTGACGGGATCGCCAAAAGCGTCAGCGGCACCCCGATCCGGTTGTTCAGGTTACCCGTGGTGGCGTGCACCGTGAGCGTCCGTGCGAAGGCGGCCTTGAGTAATTCCTTCGTGCTGGTCTTCCCATTGGAGCCGGCAACGGCGATTACACTCCGCCCCCACGCGCGTCGCCATGCCTGCGCGAGGTGACCGAGGGCCACGAGGGTATCCGGGACCACATAGGTGGGCACGCCAAGACCGGCGGCCTTCGTGGCATCGCTGACCACAAACGCCGCGGCACCGGCCTCGCGTGCGCCCGCCAGCAAGTCGTGGGCGTCAAAGCGCTCGCCCACGAGCGCCACGAAGACATCGCCGCGGGTGATCGTGCGGGAGTCGGTGGAGATCCCTGAGAGCGGCCGCGGGATACGCGGACCGGTGCCGAGTGCATCCGCTACGCGTTCGAATGTCCAGTACGGGTGCGCACGGTCCGGCGACACGGGGGGGATGGCGGGGAACGCCGTCCCGGCAGTGGAGAATGCACTCACGCGGAAGAGGGAGGACGGTGAGAACCAACGGCGGGTGTCAGCGCCATGAGCTCGTGAACGATGTCACGTTCATCAAAGGGATAGGACGTGGTCCCACGAATTTGGTACGTCTCGTGGCCCTTGCCAGCCAGCAACACCACGTCATTGGGGGTGGCGATGCGCAGCGCGTAGGCGATCGCCTCAAGGCGATCGACGACGCGGACATGATCACGACGCAGCATGCCCGCCTCAATGTCGTCGAGAATGCGATCGGGGTCTTCGGTGCGTGGATTATCGCTGGTCACGATCACGACGTCGGCCAGCGCTTCCGCAATGCGCCCCATCTCCGGGCGTTTGCCTCGATCGCGATCACCGCCGCACCCGAACAGCACAATCAGGCGGCTCGCCGTGCCATCGTCCTGCCGCGTAAACGGACGCACCGCGCGGAGGGCGCGATCGAGTGCGTCGGGCGTGTGAGCATAGTCCCGCAGTACGGTTGGTGCTGTCGCCACCCGTTCCAGCCGACCCGGCACCTGAGGCGCGTGGGACAGGCGTCGCGCCACTTCGGCGATCGGCATTCCCACCGCCAAGGCCACGGCAGCAGCCCCCAGCGCATTCGCGATATTGAAGTCGCCGATGAGTGGGAGGTCGACGGCCTGCGCGCCGTGCGGGGTGACGAGGAGAAACCGACTGCCGTGACTGGTAAAGGTGATATCGCGCGCGGAGATGTCGGCGCCCGACTCACTGCCGAAGGTCCATGTCGTCGGCGCATGGGTTACGCCGCGCCACGCCGGATCATCGGCGTTGAAGAGGGCCACGCCATCCCGCGCGAGTAGCCCCACCAACCGCAGCTTGGCGGCGCGATACGCCTCCATCGTGCCATGATAGTCGAGGTGATCACGCGTGAGATTCGTGAAGACGGCCGCCGCGAACGCGAGGCCATCCACCCGACGCTGATCGAGTGAGTGCGAGGACACTTCCATCACCACGGTGCGCACGCCGTCGTCCAGGAGCGCGCGCAACACCCGCTGTAACTCCACGGGGCCGGGTGTGGTCAGCCCACTGCCGCCGGGAATCGGTGTACCGACGCTCCCGCGCAGGACGCCGAGCGTCCCGATGGACGCCGCCGGCCGGTCGGGGGCATCGAGGAGGTGACGCACAAGCCCAACGGTGGTGGTCTTGCCGTTAGTGCCCGTGACCCCGATCAGCGTGAGGTGCCGTGCGGGCCAGTCATGAAACGCGGCCGCCGCCACGGCTGCGGCACGGCGTCCATCACGGACCACAATGGCTGGCAGTGCGACGTGCGCCGCCAGGGCCGCCCCATTCGCCGCCTGCTCCACCAGCGCCACCACCGCGCCGCTGGCCTGCGCCGACGGCAACCAGACATGCCCATCCTGCACGGCACCCTTCACCGCGATGAACGCGGAGCCAGGGGTGACGCGCCGACTGTCGTCAACGAGGTCGGAGATGGTGGACGGCAGATCCTGCGCGGCCGATACCAGCAACCCGGCATCACGCAGTGCGTCCAACACCACGGCGAGCGGCACGTGGCGAGTAGGGCCCGTCACTTGAGCACCTCCATACGCGGTATCTCCAATTGCACGGTGCTCCCCGCGCGCAGCATGGTGCCGGCCGCGGGACGCGTGCGGACCTCGCCTCCCGGTACAATGCTGACCTGAAAGCCGGCCGCATACAGCGTACGCGTGGCCTGCCGGACGTTGAGCCCGAACACCGACGGCACCACGCGGAGTTCACGCTTCACCGGCTCCTGTAGTTTCTGCGCGGGACTCACCAGCGAAATGACTACGCGCGCCGCGGCAGGCACCGGTTCAGCGCGCGGTGGCGGCGGGGCCAACAGCGAATCCCGCCGGACGGAATCACGCGCGGCAACAGCCAGCGCCCGTTCCGATGCCGGCGTGGCGGTGGGCTCCGGCATGCTTTTGGTCACCTCGGCGAGTGCGTTCCGGTCGAGTGCCGAATTACGCGTGGCCAGAGCGGCCTGCAGAATGCCGTTGACGAGACTGCCCGATACGATGCCGCCATAATACGTCCCCTGCGGATCGATGATGCGCGCCACGAGCACGTACTGCGGCGCCTGTGCCGGAAACATCCCGGCAAAGGTGGCGTTGTACTTGCCGTCGAGATACCGCCCATTCTCACTACGACGCGCCGTCCCCGACTTCCCGGCCACGTGAAACGTCGCGAGCTCAGCCGCCGTCCCCGTGCCGCTGTCCACCACCGACGCGAGCAGGCCGCGCATGATGCTGGCCGTCTGCGCCGTGAGCACGCGCCGCACCACACGCCGCTCGTGGTGATAGATGGTGTCGCCCTGGGCATTGCGCACATGGCGGACCAGCGCCGGCTGCAACAGGTCGCCCCCGTTCGCGATGGCGGCGTAGGCCACCGCAATCTGCAACGGCGTAGCGAGTACTTCGTAGCCAATCGCCACCGCGGTTTGGGTGGTACCGCTCCACCGCGAGGGCAGCGGCAGCGATCCTTTCGACTCGGCGGGATACGGAACGCCCGTGAGTGACCCGAAACCGAAATCACGCAGGGTTTCGAACTCTTCGCGCGGGGTGAGCCGTAACGCCAGCTTCGCCGTACCGATGTTACTGGAGAACCGGATCACGTCGCGCACCGGCATCTGCGCCGCCTTGTGCTCATCCGTGAGGGCGCGCTTCCGCCCCGGCAACATGGCGCTGCCATTCTCGGTGTTCACGATTTCATCCGGTGTGGCTTTGCCCAAATCGAACAGGCGGGACACGAGAAACGGCTTCATCACCGAGCCGGGTTCGTAGGCGAGCGCCATCGGTGTGCTGGTGGTCGCCGCCCGGCCATCACGGATGCCGGCCAGCGCAAGGACGGCACCATCGCGCGGATCGAGAATCACCACATCGCCGCCGGTACCGCCGGTACGCGCGAGTGCCTGTTGGAGCTCGTTCTCCGCGATCTCCTGCAACGATTGATGAATGGTGAGTGCAACGGTATGCCCGGGCAGGGCGTCTACGCTGGCGAGCTCCGGAGACTCCACATAGCCAGCCTTGGGATCCTTGACGACGGCGCGGCTGCCGTCCTGTCCGCGCAGGAACTGATCGAGTTCGAGTTCAATGCCGCCCATAGGCGTTCCATCAGCATCAACGGCACCGAGGAGGCCGCGCAAGTTGTCACTCGCCGAGTTGATCCGACGGCGAACGCGATCGAGATGCACCCCAGGCAATCCCGAAAGACGCTCCACATCGGTGGGCAGATAGAGCTTCGGCAACGGGACCCATTTGCGGGTGGAGTCGAGCGCCTTTCGTATCTGTGCCTCCGGCACCGACAGCGCCTGGAGTCCCTTGCGTAGCTCGGCCCGCGTTTTCAACAGCGGGGCGCCTCGCTTCGCGTTCTTCCGGCGGACATCGCGAATCTCGCGCGGCGCGATACTCACCTTCACTTCCTCCCGCGATTCCACCAGCACCGTCCCCGTGGCATCAACGATGGCCCCGCGCAGGGGCTTCACGGTTTGCTGATCAACGTGCTGGCGGTCCGCCAGGCGCAGCCAGGTCTCGTGTTCCACAATCTGCAGTTGCACCGCCCGCGCCAGAATGGCCACGGCGAACAGGACGAGGGCAGCGTGCACGACCATCGTACGTCCGCGACTGACGGTCACCGGCAGGTGCAGCTCATCGGCCGGCAGCCGGGTGTCGCGTGGCCCAGCGGTTTCGCGGATCGGTCCGAACATCACGCGACGCTCATCCGTGCCTCATGAGCGCGACGCCGAATCGGACACCGCGGCATCCGGACGGGCCGGAATGGCGAGCAGTGAATCGGAGAGGATCCGGGTTTGCGCGTCGGTGGCCACGTGCAGCCCCAACCGTCGCTCGGCCTCCGCAATCACCCGACGTCGCGCCATCGCCGCCCGAATATCGCGCTCGAGGGTTGTTTTCTCAGAGAGAAGCCCTCGTTCCACCTCGGACATCCGTCGCATGTCACGCGCAGCCGCCACGCCGACACTTCGCCGCCACACCACCATGGAGGCGACCATGAGGAAGGCCACCAGCCCAATGGCAACCCACGCGCGACCTTTAAGCGGACCGCGCGCCGCCCGACGGGCGGTCTGTTTGGTGGAGGTCGTGGCCATCAGATCGCGCGTTTCCAGGCACGCAAGCGGGCGCTCCGCGCCCGCGAATTGCCATCGATTTCGTCGTCGGTGGCGTTAATGGGCTTGCGGGTGAGCGTCTCCCCGAGCGGTGTACCGCGACAGGTGCAGAGCATCTGCCGCGGCGGGCACACACACGCCGTGCTCCAGTCGCGGAAGGCATTCTTCACGAGGCGATCTTCACCAGAGTGATAGCTGATGATGGCCAAGACACCACCGGGGGTTAATCGATCGCGCAGCAACGGCAACGCCTGCTCAAGCCCGGACAGCTCGTCGTTCACCGCGATGCGGATTGCCTGAAAAATGCGGGCGAAATCGGGGGCGCCACTCCGCGGACCGAGTACGGCCCGAATGGCATCCACGAGGTCGTCGGCGGTGGCGAATGGTCGACGCTCCCGTCGCCGCACAATTTCCCGTGCCATGCGGGCGGCCCGCGGTTCGTCGGCGTAGGCGCGCAGCAGCGCGGAGAGGTCCACCTCATCGATGGTATTCAGCAACTCCCCGGCGTCCGTCTCCGCATCGGTACCCATCCGCATATCAAGCGGGGCCCCCTCGCGGAAGGTGAACCCTCGGGCGAGGTCGTCAAACTGGTGCGATGAAACGCCGAGGTCGAGGAGGATCCCGTCAAAACACTCGCCGTCAGGGAGTCCGGCCGCCGCGAGCGCGGCATAGTTCCCGAGAAAGGCACGAAACTGACCGGTACGCTCGTACTCAGCTACCCGTTCACGCGCGGCAGCGAGCGCCCGCGGATCGCGGTCCACGCCAGTCACGTGCATGCCGCGTTCGAGGAGGGCAGCGGTGTGCCCACCACCACCCAATGTGCAGTCGAGCACCGTCGACGCGCTGGCGAGCAGCGTTTCGATTTCGGCCAGCAGCACGGGGATGTGGTAGGCGCCAACGCGCCCGGAGGGGAGATTACGGAACGGGCTCACAGGTTGATTCAAGGCTCGTTGAGGCGCGTCATGTTACTGAGGTGCTGAGTGCACCGTCAAGCGGTGATGACACGTTCAAACATGTGCATTACTCGTGCTAGCACACGGATGTGATACGGCGGCTCTGTGGTATAGCGTCGCCCTGAAAAGAACAACGGGCCCACCGTCTGAGCGACGGCGGGCCCGGGGTCCTTCAACCGTACGGTTACTTACAAAACGCCTTCACCATCTGGTCAGCCGCCGGATCGAGTTGCATGACCGCGCCCATGAGCTGGCGCATGGCGTCAACGGCCGTGGCGCCACCCTTCGGCAGCAGGATCTGCGCTTCGACAAACATATCCTTCGCTTCCTTGGCCGGCGCGCACTGCTTCTGCGTTTGCGCCTGCGACAGCTTCAGCTGACCAAAGGCCACGTACGTTGCGCCCAACAGGAACTGTGCCTGTGCCTTCGAGGCCCCCGTGGTCACGGAATCGGCAAACTTGAGCGTGCCGACGGCGAGCGCGAAATCGTCCGGGCTGTTGGACTTGGAGGCAGCGACACGCTGCTCGTTGGCGATACCGACCACCATCTGGCGGAGGGCCGTGGTGGTGTCACCTGACGCGATCATCGCACGCGCCGCCGGAAGAATTTCCGCGGACCGGTTGAGATCCTTGAGCAGCGACACGCGCAAGAAGCTTCCGTTCTCGACGGGGATTTTGGCCGCATTGGCCTTGTCGAGCGCTTCGAGTGCCTGCTGGTTTTGCCCTGCCTTCTGCAGCGCTACGATCTGCGTGAACGTGAGGCCGGCGCTCCCAGGGAACTTGGCCAACCCCATAGCGGCCATCTCGGCTGCCTTTTGGAACTGGCTGTCGGCTGCCATGGCCGCCGCCGAGAGCGAGAAGTACGTGGTGTCGGCGAACGACGTGTCCAGCTTCACCAGCTCGTCGCCCTGCGTGAACGCTTCCTTGTAGTCCTTCGTGGCGAGGAGGATGCGCCACCGGAGACGCAGCAGGTCGGGGTCGCCCGGGTTGAGCATCACGGCCGTGTCGATGACCGGCTTGGCGAGGCGCGGGTTGGCCACGCTGGCCAGCTCTTCGACCACGTCCTTCTGGAGGCGCGGGTTCTTCGGGTCGGTAGCGAGGAGGCGCGTGAGCGCCACCACGGCCGAGTCCTGCTGACCGAGCGCCCGATACGACGAGGCGAGGATGGCGAGGCCCGGACGGCTCTTGGGATCGATCGCCACGATCTCCTTGGCAATCACGAGCTGGTCGGCGACCGGCGCCTTCTGCGTGATCATCACGTTCGCCATGCAGATGCGGGCGAGCGTGGCACGTGGGTACAGCACGATACCTTCCTTGGCCGCGGCGATCGCCGCGTCGTACTTCTGGTCGCGCGCCAAGTTCACGCACTTCTTCTCTGCATCGAGCTGCTTGCGGGCTTCCTTGAGTTCCTTGGAAATGGCGCTGGCCGCGTCACCCATCGACTTCACATCAAACGAGCCGATGGGCTGCACCAAGGCGTTGTCGCGCGCCAATACCAGATTGGCCTCGACCTTCACGCCGGTGGCCGTTTTGGCAGCCGACCCCGTCACGTACTCATCGGCACGCAACAGGGTAGCGAGCGCCCGCTGATCGTGAGGCTCCAGGGCGTCGGTGATCGGAAAACCGGACGCTTCGAGCGTGGCGTTGATGTCGGTTTTGGGCAGGACATACACCTGCTTGAACGGGAACTCGCTGTTCATGCGCGAGCGCACCGCATCGGACGCCTGCACCCCCAAGCCCTTCTCACCACCTTTGAACACCGCCACCAGCACGCGCGTGGCGTTCGGGTCAGGAACCCGATTGTATTGCGCGGACGCAATCGACGGCACCGCGAGGGTACCACCGAGGGCGAGACCGATTGCGGCGAGCGCCTGGAAATGCCGTGACATCAATGTCGTAACCTCCGCACCGTGAGCCGTGGACCCGGCATAACGCCGGCATAACTGCAACCCGGGTGGCCGTGCGCGAGCCGACCGGGTTTGAGGGGGACTGCAGAACTTGAAGAACAGCGACACACCGTGCAAGCATTCGGCGAAAACCGATCCAAGTCCGGCCTGTCTGTTACGATCCGCGGGCCATGGCCACCGCACGGCCATCGCACGCGAAACGGGAAGTGTAGAACAATGGGCGAAGAGGGACTCGAACCCCCGACATCCTGCGTGTAAGGCAGGCGCTCTAACCAACTGAGCTATTCGCCCGATGTACGTAGGACCAACGCTGTCCGTTGAAAGGTACCACGAACTCGGGACGCGGTCCCCATGCGAGGCACAACTTAACCGGATTGTCACGTTCCGGTGAGCGGAGGCCAGCGCCTAGTGCGCCGCCTCCACCGCTCATCCCTTCAAAATCGCGAGCGGTACCAGCACGACGTAGCCGAGCACGAGAAGGAGCGGCGCAATGGTCTCGCCACCACGGGCGAGGTCCAGGTAGCCCACGAGCAAGGAGCAGGCGGCGGCGCCCCAGTACAACAGCGCGCGCGAACGAGGCTTTTCGGTGGAAGTCATGGCGCACGATACCGCCAGAGTATCCAACACGGCAAGGGTGAGATCACGCGGTTCCGGTGTCAGGACTCCCGAGCGCCCTCCGGCCCCCCGGCGTCCAGCAGCGCCTGTAACGCCGAGGCCCGGCTCGCCGCCTCTTGTGCCTGATCGGCCGCCCGCATCGCATCGAGCTTAACGCGGTCCCGACGCCGCTTGCTGACATAGAGCGGAAGCAGCAGCACGCCGAACAACCCGAAGACCGCCGACACGTTGGTCACAAGGGCCAACGCCCCGTAGCGCCGCCGCGTGCGGGCCTGCCAATGCCGTTCAAACTGATCGCCGGTCATCCCGTACGCCTGCCGAATGGCTTTCTCCAGCGAGCCCGTGGATTTCCAATAGATGAAAAAGTTGGACAGGCCATTGACGGGATCAAGCGCTTGTAACTCGCTCACCACGCGGTAGGCCATCGCATAGCTCCACGTGGCCTCACTGGCCCCACCGAAAAAGCCACGCTCGAGCTGCGCCAAACGCGGCAAGGTGCGCCAGACCATCGTGACCGACGTGGCCAGCGTCTCATCACGCGTCCACTCGCCGGCGGCCACGCTGGCATAGCCCTCGTCAAACCAGCGCGGGGGGAGCCGCCCCATGTGCTCGTGCAGGGCCAGGTGGGCCAACTCGTGGCGGAGGACGGCCACCGGATCGCCGGCGTCGCTTCCCGCACGGCGGCCCTGCAGGATGATCCGCTGCTCGTCCGGGACCGCAATCGCCGCCCCCCACTCGGGGGCGTGTGGGCCAACCCACTCGCGGAACCGCGCCGCGTTTGGGGCCACCGCAATGAGGACGCGTGCTGCGGGACGCGGCAAGCCGGGGAACTGATCGTTCGCGCGGGCGGCCGTGAGCAGCGCTCGGGCCAGCCGGGCATCACCCGCCTCGGCTACCACGGTAAATCGCCCCCCATCGAGTCGCACACTCGGTTGGCGCCCCGGGACGGGCTCCTGCCCTGGCCGCGCCGCCGGCCCCATCACGGGTTGCGCGTGCGCCATGGCATGCGCGCCGACAAGGGGAGCGAGCGCCCCGGCAACCACGAGCCCAACCTGGCACCGCAGCCCCCGCGACGCGCTGGCTAGTCGAACCGGGGTGGGACGCCGCCCTGCGCCACGTGACCCAGCATCTCGGTACAGCGTTTCCCCCATGGACTGAATCTGCTGGCCTCTGCACCTGCGCGCCACGCCATGATGGCGTCGTCAAACCGTGCCGCGAACCAGTGCGCACGGCCAAGTTCATACCAGCCTTGGAGCAGGTTGGGTCCAAGCTCGAGCGCCTTCCGAAAGAAGGTTTCCGCATCGTCGTACATCTCGCGCTCGCGATACACCATGCCGAGATACAGGTGCGCATACAGCGTGGCCTTCCTATCGAGATCCAGACGGATCACGCGCGACAGCTGTTCAATCGCCTCACCGTACCGGCCCTCTTTCAGCAACAGGGCGCCCATCGTGGTCAGTGCCAAGGGATAGGCGGGGTCACGCGCCAGCACACGCTGCAGGGTGGCCAACGCCTCGTCGGATCGCTGTTGCAGCATCTGCGCCCACCCCAGCAGCGTCTCGGCCTCGTTGCCACCCGGTGCCAGCTCCAAGGCCCGACAAAAGGCGAGCTCCGCCCCGGCGGCATCGTCAAGTGACAGCTTCGACCAGCCCTTCTCGATGAAGGTGGACGCCCCGAGATGATCAATCCGTGCGGATGGGGCGGTGGCCACCGGCGCAGCGGCACGATCAAGCTGCTTCCAGCGATCAATGAGCGCCGTGACGCTGTCCTTCAACGCACGCGCCTCGATGGACGCGGCCTCCGCGTCGCGGAAGAGCGCCGCGATCTGCTGCTTGAGCTGCTCGCGGTCGTCGGGCGTTGGCGCGGCGGCCAACGCCTCCTGAATCGCGTCAACGCGCGTGTGAAGGTCAGAGCGGAGGTACGACATGGCGCAGGCCGAGCACGGAGTGGGTAAGAAAGGGAGAGGAACAGCACGAGCAGAACAATACCGCCGTAACGCCCCGCATTACTGTGGACGTCGCTCGGCGCCGCCAGCGAGCCTGCGGTCGCGACCGGGCACCACGTCGGTGTAGGCGGAGGAACCGACGTGACGGAGGCTGTCGAGGTTTGCGCGCACGATGTCATTTGAGGGGTCACGGGCGAGCGCCTCCTCCCATGCCGCGCGAGCCTCAGCGAACGCCCCACGACGATACTGCACGTTGCCGAGTTTGAGATACACATCGGGCCCGTGCGACGGCGAGAGCCGGATGACGCGCGCATAGGCCTCCACGGCCTCCTCGTAGCGCTGGGCGCGATAGAAATAATCCCCGAGGTTCTTGTGCAAATGCGCACAGTGCGCGTCCTCGAGAAGGGCGTGCTTCAGCAGGCGCGCGGCGAAGTCGGCCTGTCCGCGCCGTTCGTGCACGACGGCGAGATTGTTGTATAACGCGACGGCGTGAGGATGAAGGGCAATGCCGTCGTCGAGCACCGCGGCGGCGCGAGCATGATCGCCCGCAAGGGCGGCGGCGAGGCCGGCGGCATGAAACCACGCTGCCGAGGGCTGACGTGCGCCCCACGCACGCCGCGCGTCCGCCAAGGCCGACTCAGCGGCTGTCACGTTGCCCATCCGCAGGGCCAGCGTCGCACGGGAGAGCGCGATCCGGGGGTCTGGCACTTTCGCGCGCCGTGTGGCTTCGTCGAGATATCCCATGGCCGCATGGAACTCACCCCGCTGCTCGCACAGATACGCGAGGTTGTGAAAGACCGCCGAGGGGGCCTCAGGCTCTTGGGAGGCACGAACGAACGTCTCGAGGGCGTCATCCACTGCCCCGCGACGCACGTGCAGCAGGCCGATGTAAAAGCGCGCGACACTGTCGGAGTCACGCAGCTCGAGGACGCGACGAAACTCACGCTGCGCCTCATCGTGCATGCCGGTGCGATAGAAGGCGATCCCCAGGTTACGGTGCTCCGCGACCCGGTTTTCCGGGGACGGCGGACGGCGCTCGGTGCTCTGCCCCACGCGCTGCACGTACTCCGCCGTGAGCAACCCAAACACCGCCTTCCCCACTTCGAACTCGCCCAACCCCGAGCGCTCGATCACCGTGTGGAGATCCATCGAGCCATCGAGCAGCGGCAGGAGACGCTCCTGCGTGGGACTGAGCGGCCACTCCCGCTCTGCGATCCGGGCACCATCCAGCGCGAAGATCAAATCGAGACTGGGAATCCGCTTTGCGATCTGCGTCCACTCATCTACACGCCGTGCGCTTTCCAGCAGCAACGAATCCGCACTGACCGATACCAACAACTCATCCGACGCGTCCTCAGCTTCGGGCTCGAAGGTAAACGAGCCGTGCGACCACCGGAACAGATCGTACACGGCTTCATCGACTTGGGCGCGATACTCACCAATGAGCCGATCACGGTCGATGAGTCCTTGAGCCAACAGCGCCTGAGCGAGGTCGCGATCGTCCCGGGGCACATTGCCGGTGCTGACGAGCGCGAGATGGTCAGGCGTAATCACGCCGAGGCGTACCAGCCGATCGCCAAACCGATCGCGACGATTCACCAGTTCCGCGTGCACAATCCGCCCGCTCACGAAGGAGACCGTGCCCACGCTTCCATCCTGCGCGACACTGAGGCATCCCGTTTTCTGACCGAGCGCCAGGAGCTGCAGGACATCGGCCAGCGACGCTTCGCTCAGGTTGCCGCGAATCGCCACTACCGGTATTCCTCGATCAGGCGCCCGCCGGCTTCCGGCCAGTCCCACATCGTCTTTTCCTGATCGTCGAAAAAGTGGTCGCGCGCGCCGGCGGCAGCCCCGTGCGACGGTGGACTGGGGGTACGCTCACGCGACTGCAGTGTCACAACCAGCCCGCCCTCGAATCGTGAGCGAAGGCGATCGGCGAGCCCAGGGAGCTCACGCGGCGGGCGCGTGCTGGTGAGCACGATCTGGCTGCCACGCTCATACAGGCTATTGAAGAGGTGAAAGAACTCCTCCTGCGTTCGTTCCTTCCCTGCCAGCGCGTCTACGTCATCAAGGATGAACAGCTCGGCGGTGCGGAAACGCGCGCGCCACCGGTCCATCTCACCGTCCTGCAGGGCGGTGATGAGTTCGTCAACGAACACGCTCGCCGACAGACACGCCACGGCCGCCCGGGAACGCAACGCATTACCCAGGGCATGGGCCAGATGTGTTTTCCCACTTCCCGTCGGCCCGCAGAGGAACAACGGGTTGTAGCGGGTCCCCTTCTGCTGAATCACCGTGTCCACCGCCTTCACGGCAAGCTGATTCGCATGCGTCACGTCGAACTGCTCGCGGGTGAACTGCGGAGACGGCGCTGGCAGCGGACGTATCGTGGCAACGGTGTACGCCAGCAGTTGCTCGGCCTTGGCAATCGCTTCGACATCGCGGAACAGCGCGTGAGCGCGCAGCGCCGGATTGAGCGCGGCAGCTTGCGCCTCGAGTAACCGCAGGTGCTCCGTGGCCGACGCGAACATCGCCAGCAGCCCGTCGACGTCAGGAGGCGTAGGCAGTGTCAGGGCACGATTGAGCACGTCAATACGAAATCCCTGATCCGCCCAGTGCGTCATCGCGGCGTGGATCGTCGCACGCCACGGTTCCAGATGGCGCTCCGCCTGCTGGCGGATGTCCGTGTGGCGATGATCGTCGGCCATGTCGCCGTCATGGGGCGCGACGTCAAGGAAGGCTAGTACCGGCGCCTGCGGTGCCGCGTCGCCGAGCACTGCGCGAACATCAGGCGGCGCCACCGGGGTTCCCTCCAGTTGCTGAAACGCCACGAGCTTGTTGAGCGCACCGATCAGTTCGCGCACGTTGCTGAAGGGGAGGCGCGCGACCTCATTGAGGACGCCATCAGCCAACGGCACGCCTCGTTCTACGGCGACGTTGCGCGCAATCGCACAACGCATTTCGTAGTCTGGTGCCCCGACATCCACCACCAGCCCGCCACTGAGTCGGGAGAGCAGCCGCTCATCAACGTCGGGGATCTCCGAAGGCTGCCGATCGCTGGTGAGGACAAGCTGTCGACCCGTATCCTGCAGGTCGTTGAACAGACGGAGCAGCTCCGACTGCGTCTCGCGCTGACCGGTTAGAAACTGCACATCGTCAACAATGAGCAGGTCTACCTGCCGGAAGTGCTCCATGAAGCGATGGGGCTGCCCGCTCGCAATGACCCGATGCCATTGTTGCGCAACGGCCTCGCCCGAAGTGTATTCGACCCGGATGCCCGGCTTGGCGGCGCGCACCCGATGGGCAATGGCGGTGGCAAGATGGGTTTTCCCGAGCCCGGACCCGCCATAGATAAACAGGGGATTGTAGACCTGGCCCGGTGCCTCGGCCACGGCTCGCGCGGCCGACACGGCAAGGCGATTCGACGAGCCAACCACGAAGCGGCCGAAGTGATACCCGCCATCGCGCGCGCCAGTCACGCGGTGCTTCCCGCCACGCCCGTGAGCACACCGACGGTGAGTTCGTCGGCGGCCGGACTCTCCGCAAAGGCTGAGGCCCGAGCAGCGAGGCCGCCGGGTGTTGCGGATGAGGCGCTGTCGTCGGCGCCAAGCCGACGGAGGACGCACGTGCCCAGCGCCCGGAGCGTCTCGACAATACCGACGCCGTGGAGGGCGTCACCGGCGAGCTCGGGAACCCGGCGGAAATTCAGGGCGGCCGACAGCTCCGCGGGCGTCCCCACCTCCGCGGTGGGGAGATCCTGCTTGTTGAATTGCATCACGAGCGGCAATTCGCGCGCATCGATCCCGTGCTCGGCCAGATTCGCGTGCATGTCCTGCAGGCTTTCGAAGTTCTCTTCCCACCGGTGCCGCTGGCTATCCGCCACGAAGGCAACGCCATCGGCGCCTCGCAACACGAGCTGGCGGGTGGCGCGGTAAAACGGCTGGCCCGGCACCGTGAACAGTTGAAAGCGCACGCGATAGGGACCGACGGCACCCAGATCAACCGGGAGGTAGTCAAAAAAGAGCGTGCGATCACGACGGGTGGACAGCGACGTCAGCTCACCGACCTGCGCGCCCGGCAACGCCGCGTGCAGGTAGGTCAGATTCGTCGTCTTGCCAGACCGTGCCGGCCCGTAGTAGACCAACTTGCAGGTGATCAGCCGTGAGGCGTGATCGACAATAGGCATCTGGGCCGCTCCTCTCTTCACCGCCGGTGACAGGGCGCCCGAGGGTCGTCATGCCACCGTATGTCTCCGACGCCGTTACGGATGCAGCAGCGCGTGTAGCTGGGTCGTGAGCGCGAGCGCCTCGCGCACGCGCGGTGCGTCAGCGAACGGCTCCGGAACCCTCAGGGCCTCGTTCCAGTGCGTCATCGCTCCCGCGAAGTCACCACGACGGGCCGCTTCGTCTCCGAGTCGGCACAGCGCGGCGGCATCGACGCGCGCCGGACGACTGGGCGCCTCTCCCTGTGACAAGGACGGCTCAACCGCCTGCGAGGCAACGGGAGTAGCGGCCCACGGCGCCACCCGGCGGCGGGGAAACTCCGCCGGCGCGGTGACGCCCGACGCCGCAGGATCAAAGAGGGAGTCCTCGTCGGTGACGTCGGCGGCGGGGCGACGGGCGACCGGTCCCTCGTGCACGGTCAACATCCCCACCCCGATCAGATCATAGACCTGCTCCGCCACGTCCATCAAACTGCGCCCCATCGAGGCGGCCAACTGTACGAGGTCGCGCTGACCGTCAACGCGCGTGAAAATCTCCCACTGGGCCGGCGCCAGGCGCAGCAACGGCAGCTGCTGCGGCTGCAGGTCGGCCAAGGCGGGTACCACCCGCGCGTGCGGGACACGATCCTGAATCCGCGTCCAGATCGCGGCTCGCTGCGCCGCGTCCATGAGGAATGGCTCGATCGGTATACGGACCGGCGCACTGACCGGCACGCGTTCGTCTGCGAGCGCGAAGCGGAACGTCCCATCGCGCCAGAGCAGCACCTCATGCAGCACCGCTTCGACCGCTTCCGCGTCATCGGCCGTCCGCGCGGGCAACGTGACCGGGGCGGCATCCGCGTTCCATGCGGTTGCATTCACCACACTCCCCTGCTGCACATGCACCGCCGCGCAACGCGCGACGCGGGCCGATTCAAGCAACAGCACCCCCGACTTCCGGTTTGCCGCCAGCAGCTGCAACACCTCCGGGAGGCCAAGCTCGCGCAGGCGCCCCTGCAAACTCATGGCGCGCTCATGCGACGCGCGCGGCGTCGCCGAGCGTCGGGTCGCCGTGGCAGCCCTGGGCCACGGCCTCACGGGCGCGCAACACGAAGGGATCCTCGCCAGCGGTTTGCGCCAAGCCGGCCCACCGGGCGAGCGCCTCACTCATCCGCGACTGCTTCGACAGGAGCACCCCATCAAACCAACGGGCGGCGACGTGTTCAGGATCCTCGCGGAGCACGCGGTCGACGAGGATACGCGTATCGCCCAGTCGGTCCTCGCTTACGAGGACGTCCATGAGCAGCGGGAGCGCCTCGCCATGGGACGGATGCTCCGTCAGCACGTCCACGAGGAGCCGCCGCGCGTCGGCGTGGCGTTGGGCATCGAGCGACACCCGCGAGAGTTCGAGCATCGCCTCCACCCACCTCGGCCTCGCCGACAGCGCGGCGAGCAACTCCAAGCGAGCCGCGAGGAGATCCCCCCGTTGGCGCAGGAGACGGGCGATTACCACCCGCGCGGTGGAACGCGTCGGGTCCTTGGCCAGGGCGCGGCGATACAGCGTGAGCGCGAAGTCGTCATCGTGCAGGAGCATCGCCGCGTCGCCGACGAAATGGAGTAAGGCGGCACTCGGGACATCCTGCTGCAGCAGGCGACGCATGGCCATGCGCGCCACCTCCGCACTGTCCGGATGCCGCTGGGCATCGGCGGCGGCGGCGAACGCGAACAGCGCCAGAATTTCCGCATGGTGCGGCCACAGGGCCCCCGCGCGTTTGAGCAGCGCAAGCGCCTCCTCGCCACGTCCCAGGAGGCAGAGCGATCGGGCCTCGCCGACCGCGGCCCGTTGCCACAGCAGCGGCAAAGGCCCTGGTACGGTGGGCACCAATGGTGCCTCGATCAGGCGGCGGGCCTGCCCGTAGCGCGCGAGCGCGTCCTCTTGCATGGCCTGCGCCGCCGCGCCGTCGGCCTCATCACAGAGACGCGCGGCCTCCTCAAAACCCGCCGGCAGCTCCGGTGGGGCTGCCACCGGCGCCGCCACCGCGGAGCGACCGAAGCCCACGGAGAGGGCGCGGCCGATGCCGCGGCGGACGGCGTGCAGCCAGTGCGTGAGCTGTCGTTGCGCCGTCATAGACGAACGCGCTGTGGCGTGTGGCGTGTTGGCACAGACGTCACATGGCCCACTACGCCAGCCGCAATGCGCGCAACATGAGATGCACCGACGCCGGCTCGGGGAACAACAGGAAAAAGCCGCGCAACCCCGGCTCCGTGTGGACCAGCTGAAACTCACTCTCCACGCACAGCATCATGTTGGGATCTGCTGAAAAGTCGCAGATCGCACGGGCGAGCACGGCCTTGGACATGTCGATGAGCAGCGTCGGCGGCGAGGGCAGCAGCAAGACCGCCAGAAACTGACTGAGCGCATTCATGTACGCCCCACTCAGGATGTTGCCGGCTTCCTTGATGGCGGAGGCCTCAAGTTCCGTGAAGGCGGTTGACGACCCCACCGGGCGGCGCAGCATCAGCTCCGCCAGTCGCATGGCCGTTGGTTTCGGGCACACCAGCATCGTGCGGCCGCTGAGGTCCCCGAGAATGTGCATGAGCACGGCTGCCACCGGTTCTTCATCGGGCGTGAGCTGCGTGGGCAGCTCGTTTTGGCTGGCCAAGGTAATGTTGGACACCTTGATCATGATGGTACTGTCGGTCACATGCGACAACGCAGTGGCAGCATGACCTGCCCCGATGTTGGCCGTTTCCCGCAGTGCATCAAGCTGACTCACTTCCAGCGATCGAATCACCGACATGCTCACGTTTCCTTCATGCCCGAGTAGCCCGCACGTGGTCAGGCCACGCTTCGCACATCGACGACGAGCGCAGGGCTCCCGTCACCAAGCACGGTGGCGCCGCTGAACCATGGGCGGGCCCCGCGGACCGCGTCCATGGGCTTGACCACAATGTCCTGTTGCGACAGCAGCGCATCCACCAGCAAGGCCGTTCTCCGCCCCGCGACCTCGACGATGGCGACATGACGTACGCCGTCCGCGTAGGCGGCCATGGGCGCCAGCGGATCGTCCTCGAAGCGCTGCTGCAGCGCCACGAGCGGCACGGTTTCATCCCGGACGGTGATGGTGAGCGCCCCGGTCCGTCGGGAAGCCCCATGGAATTCAAGGACCTCGCGCACATGGGCGGCGGGAATCGCGAAGGTATCGCCACCCACCTGTACCAGCAGCGCGCGCATGATAGCCAGCGTGAGCGGAAGGCGCATGGTCCACACGGTCCCCTCGCCCGTCCGCGTCTCGAGCTCCGTCTGCCCGCCCAGCGCGCGCACCCGCGTATTCACCACATCCATGCCCACACCACGTCCCGACACCGAGGTTATCGTGGTGGCGGTGGACAAGCCGGGATGCGCAATCACGGACCACAACTCGGCATCGGAGAGCGACGTGACCTCCGGCTCCACCAGACCGAGCGCCTTCGCACGGTGCAGCACGCCCTCACGATCAATCCCGCGCCCGTCGTCCTGCACCTGAATGATGACAGCCGCTCGATCACGAATGGCACGTAACGTGAGCGTGCTGCGCTCGGCTTTTCCAGAGGCGCGGCGCGTGTCCGCGTCCTCCACGCCATGATCGAGCGCATTGCGCAGCAGGTGCAAAATCGGATCACCGATGGCATCAAGGAGCGACCGGTCCAGTTCGATCTCCCGACCTTCCATCGTGAAGTGGACGTCCTTCCCCAGATTACGCGCGATGTCCCGGACCAACCGTGGAAAGCGATCAAAGACCTGCGCCACAGGCAGCATGCGCGCCTGCAGCACTTCGTCCTGCAAGGTGGCGATCAACCGTGCCGAATCGGACGCGGCGCGGAGCACCGCGCGATCAGGGTGCTCGGCGTGCTCGATGGCGCGCAAGAGCCTTTCGCGTGTGATGACCAGCTCACCCACCAGATCCAGCAGCGTGTCGAGTCGACGGGCATCCAGGCGCACCGTACGCGGGACCTCACGCATACGGGTGCCCTCCAGCTTTGGCGAAGGCGGTGCCAGCGGCATGGTGGCGGCCTCCTCATCGCGTACCGGTACAGCCTCTACCATGGCCTCCGGTACAGCCTCCGTCAGGGCGACACCACTCCGCTGCACAAAGGCCTGCATCTCCGCGGTGGGGGCAAGACGCCCGGTTGGCACCGCATCGACGGCGTCCCGCAACAATTCGGTGCCATCGAACAGCAGCGCCAGCACATCACCGCCAAGGGCTTCCTCGCCGCGGCGGAGTGGTTCACACCGACTTTCCAGCGTGTGCGCGAGTTGCGCGACGGCCGCATAGCCCATGGACGCAGCCATCCCTTTGATGGTGTGCACCCCGCGGAACACCGCCGCCAGATGGACCTGGGTTGACGTCGGCTCCGCCCACACGCCGTCGCGCTCGAGGGCAAGCAACGCGTCATCGATTTCCGTGAGATGCTCGCGCGACTCGCTCAGGAAGAGCGCCGCGTACCGGTCGGCGTTCACGGCAACAGAGGCGAGACGACGGCGTCGGCGCGCTAGGCGGAGAGGACGCGCTGGACGGCTTCGAGCACCCGGCTGGGTTGGAACGGCTTGACCACAAAGTCCTTCGCACCGGCCTGTATGGCCTCGACCACAAGCGGCTGCTGGCCCATCGCACTGCACATCACAATTTTCGCACTGGGCTCGAACGCCATGATCTGCCGGACGGCATCAATGCCGCCCATTTCCGGCATCACCACATCCATGGTCACAAAATCCGGACGAAGCTGCCGGTAGCGCTCAACCGCCTCCACGCCCGTTTCCGCTTCACCAACGATCACATGGCCCGCCTGCGTGAGGATGTCCCCCACCATGGTGCGCATGAACACTGAGTCGTCGCAAATGAGTACCGTGTGGCTCACCGTTCTCTCTCGTCCGCTGAATGAAGGTGCCGCGCGCAGAGGGCCACGGCATCGAGCGGTACGATGTGATCACCGATCGGCGCGGGCTCCGATTGGAACTCGGGCGGCTCGTCGATCGCGCGAACATCGTACACGGCTCGTACGGCCAGCCCGATCAGGCGAGAGCCGTACTCCAACAAGACGATCGACCCCGCCGTAACGGCACGTTCCCCCGACAGAATCGCCTGAAGATCCAGCACCGTGACAATGGTCCCCCGCACATTGGTGATGCCGCGGAGGACGGAGGGGCTGCCCGGCACCCAATGCAGTGCCCCCATGCGAATGACCTCACGGACCTGCTCGACCGGAATGCCGAAGGCATCCCGGTCGGTCGCGACGACCAGCACCTTGGGGCGCAGGTCGTCGGTCTCGTCGCTAGTCGAGGGCGTCGTCGTGCTGGTCAGGCTGGTGTCCGGGAAGGACTTCATCGGTGTGGTAGAACCCGAAGACGTCGAGCGGATCCGGATGCGTGGCGAGCTCCGGCATGTGACTGACCACCGACAAGGAATGACGCAGGTCGTCGGGGAGGGGTGAACGCAGGTCGACGGGGACGCCGGTAACCGGATGGCGGAAGCGCAACCACGCCGCGTGGAGGAAATGCCGCTTCCCGGGCAATTCCACCAGCCGCCGGCCGCCGCCGCCGCCGTAGCTGTCATCCCCAACCACGGGGTGGCCAATGGACGAGAGGTGCACGCGGATCTGGTGCGTCCGCCCGCTGTGCAGATGAGCGCGCAGCAGGTCTGCCGAATCAAAACGGCCCAGCCGCACGAAGTCGGTGCGCGACGGCCGTCCGTCGGCGACGATGGTCATCTTCGTGCGGTCCCGTGGGTCGCGCCCAATGGGCTTCTCCACCGTCATCCGATCGGTGGCGAGATGCCCCCAGCAGAGCGCCACGTACCGGCGGGTTACCCGCCGCGCGGCCAGGGCCGCGCTGAGGGAGCGGTGCGCCGCGTCGGTCTTGGCCACGATTAACAGCCCCGACGTGTCCTTGTCGAGCCGGTGTACCAACCCCGCCCGCTCTTCACTGCCACTATCCGCCAACGGTTCACCACGGCCGATGAGGGCATTCACCAAGGTGCCGGTCCAGTTACCGGGAGCCGGATGCACCACCATGCCGGCCGCCTTATTCACAACCAGCAGATAGTCGTCTTCGTAGACGATATCGAGGGGGATCTGCTCCGGCACAATGTCGCGACCCGGCGGCGGCGGAATCACCACATGAAGCCGGTCACCGGCAACGCCGCGATAGGACGCTTTCTCAACCGCGCCGTTTACCGTGACCTGCCCCGTGGCGATCAGCGTGGCCGCCTGAGTCCGGGACACACCGCAGTGCCGGGCCACGAGCAGATCGAGCCGATCACCCGCGTCGCCCTGATCGTGCGAGACCTGTACGTCGTGAACGGTACCCGTTGGCGTACTGCCCGCCACGTTCACGACGGGGTGGTTTGCTGCTGGGCTTTGTCCAACTGCCACAATGCGATGATGAGACACCCTGCTCCGAGCGTGACGGCGGTGTCGGCTACGTTGAACGTCCAGAAGCGGACGTCGCCGAACCCGATGTCGATAAAATCCACGACGCCGTCTCGCAGTCGAATGCGATCCAGCAGATTGCCGATGGCCCCGCCAACCACAACGGGCACCCCAATCGAGGCGAGTCGCGAGATACGCGTGAGGTCGGCGGTGCTGCGGATCAGCACAACCACAATGACCACGCTCAGCACCGCGAAAATCCAGCGCGACGCGGGACCGAGGTGCATCCCGAACGCCGCCCCCGGATTGTAGGCGAGGGTAAAGCGCACCACATCACCCACGATCTGGTGCGGGATATGTCGCGGGGTGAGATACGCCACCGCTAACGCTTTCGTGATGGCATCAACGGCGGTGATCAACAGCACCACCGCCCAAAAGCGGACGGTGGATGCGGCGGCGGGCACGTCCGTGACCACGGCCACCGCGGTGGCGCTACGCGTGGCGTTATTCATGACGTGAGATCCACAGAGTCCGAAGCCGGCGCGGCGGCCTGCTGTTCCTCACGCCAGAGGACCAGCGCCAACAGGATCGCGCCGCCGCTGACCGCCATGTCGGCCACATTGAAGGTGGGCCAGCGATGTACGCCAACGCCGATATCGATAAAGTCCACGACACCAAGGTCCGAGCGGATGCGGTCAATCACGTTGCCAAGCGCGCCGGCGGCCACCAGGGATACCGCCAGCGCCTTCCGCACATCATCGTGCGCGGTTTGCTGATACAGGCGCCACAAAATGATGATGGCGGCACAGGTGAGGGCCATAAAGATCCACCGCGAATAATCGCCGAGGTACAGCCCGAAGGCCGCCCCGGGATTATACACCAGCGCGAAGCGGAACCAGTTCCCGAACACAGGATTCGGTCCGCCGGCAGGGGCGAGTGTGGCGACCGCGACGGCTTTGGTAATCAAGTCGAGGACGAGGACCACCAGGAGCACAGGGAGAGAGACCAGCGCCTTCACATCAACCCTTTTTGGCATCTTCCTCGCGCTGCTTACACGCAAAGCAATAGCGTGCATGCGGCAAGGCGTCGAGTCGTTCGAAGGCAATATCTTCCCCACACTGATGGCACTTCCCGAAGGTTTCCGGCGCCTTGTACAAACGCCGTAAGGCCTGATCAATATGAAAAAGGAAGCGCCCTTCCTGCGACGCAAACAGAAACGCCTTTTCGCGTTCCATCGCGTCGGTGCCCTGATCGGCCATGTGGAAGGAATAGGCGCTGGTGTCCCCGTCAGCGTCGCCATTCGGACCGAACGCTTCCCCGTGGTGCCCCAGCTCCTTCAGCACGCGCTTGCGTTCTTCGAGCAATCGTTTCTCGAAGTGCTGCAGCTGCTTCTTGGGCATCGGCTTCGACTTCTTGACGTCCTTACTGACGTTGGATCCAGCCATTACGACCCTTCCTTGGTGAGCGCGAGGCGGATCGAACGTCCATCGACGTCCACCACCTGCATCGCGGTCCACGTGGAACCGTTGCCATTTTCATGGAACGGCGAGCCAGCCTCCGTGCCGAGCACCAATCGCACGGCCAGCACCTCGTCAGCGATGTGATCACGGTGCGTGGCCACAGCGCCCTCCAACTCCGCATCACCGGCAATCGCCACCGCGATACGGTCACTCACCTCCAACTGCGCCTCTTTCCGGAACCGCTGCACTTTACTGATCACTTCGCGTGCCAACCCTTCGGCCCGTAACGCGGGGGTCATGGTTGGATCGAGCGCCACCCCGAAGCCGCCATGCTCCTGCACCACGGCGGCGCCGGAGGCGCGTCGGATGATGGCAACGTCGTCGGGGGCAATCAAGCGCGGAACCCCCTCCACCTCGATTGTGACCGATTCGCCACCCGCCAAGGCACGGATGAGCTCGACGGGCATGTTCGGCACGGCCGCCGCAACGAGGGGGGTTTCCTTCCCGAATTTCTTGCCAAGGGTGCGGAAATTGCCCTTCACCTCCAGCGACACCAACGCGTCGGTTGAGCTCACAAACTCGACCTGTTTCACGTTGATTTCCGAGGCCAGCAGCGCGCCCAGCTCCGAGGCCGGTCCGGGGTTCCCGGGCACCACGCATTGTACCGAGAGCAGCGGCTGTCGCACGTTGATCTCCGCCACATCGCGGGCCGCCCGGGCCAGTCCCGCCAGCGTCCGGATCTCGTCCATCGCCGCCTCAAGCGTCTCATCCACCGGAGTTGGGTGCGCCCGGGTGTACGACGCCAGGTGAACCGAGGTGCCGGTGAGCGCCCGATGCACCGCATCGGTCATGAAGGGCGCAAACGGGGCCAACAACCGACAGGTGACGGCCAGGACTTCATGCAAGGTGGCGAAGGCCGCGCGGCTGTCGCCGGTCTCGATGGCGTAAAAGCGCGCACGCGACAAACGGACGTACCACTTCGACACGTCATCATCCATAAACTGCATCACCCGCCGCGCCGCCAAGGTCGCGTCGTAGTGGGTGAGATGCTGATCCACCTCGGCCTCCACCCGCGAGAGACGCGACAGAATCCAACGGTCGAGCGCCGGCCGATCGGCGACTGCGGGATCGAGCGCGCTGGGCGTCCACCCGAAGTTGGCGTACTGCGCGAAGATGCCGTTGTACACGTTCCGGAAAGTGAGCAGGAATCGCCCGGCCGTTTCACGGATGGCGTTCTCATCGAACCTTCGCGGCACCCACACCTGACTGGTGGCCACCAGAAACAGACGCACCGCATCGGCGCCATGCCGCTCCAGCACCTGCCACGGATCAACGGTGTTCCCCTTGCTCTTGGACATCTTCTGGCCCTGCGCATCGAGCACCAGATCGTTGACCACAACATGCCGATACGGGGCCGCCGTGCCATCGGCGTTGTTGGGCAGCGCGTCACCCAACCCCGTGGCAATGGCCAGCAGCGAGTAAAACCAGCCTCGCGTCTGATCAACACCCTCGCAGATGAAGTCGGCCGGGAACTGCGCGGCCACCGTCTCGCGATTTTCAAACGGATAGTGCCACTGCGCAAAGGGCATGGAGCCCGAGTCGAACCACGTGTCGATCACTTCCGGGACGCGCCGCATGGTGCCCCGACCTGAGGGAGCCGGCCACGTGTACTGGTCGATGTGCGGCTTGTGCGGATCAAAGTCGTCGGGCAACGGCCGCCCGATGCGTGCCGCCAGATCGGCGTAGCTCCCGATGACCTCGATCTCCGAGGCATCCTCATCGTTCACCCACACGGGGAGCGGTGTGCCCCAATAGCGGTCACGCGAAATGGCCCAGTCCACGTTATTGGCCAGCCACTCCCCAAATCGACCGGTGCCAACTTCGTCGGGATGCCAATCCACGGCGGCATTCCGTGCCATGAGGCTGTCACGCACGGCGGTGGTGCGCACAAACCACGATCCGCGGGCGTAATACAGCAGCGGTGTGCCGCAGCGCCAGCAGTGTGGATACGCGTGCGTGAAGGTACTGGCCTTCCAAAGCACATCACGCTCACGGAGCACCTCGAGAATGCGGGCGTCCGCCTGCTTCACAAACAGGCCGCCCACTTCCGGGACGTCGTCGCTGAATTCCCCGCGCACGGTGACGGGCTGCAGAAAGGCGAGCCCATGGCGCTGCCCCGCCGCGTAGTCATCGGCGCCGAAGGCCGGCGCCATATGCACCACGCCGCTCCCGTCCTCAGCGCTCACAAAGTCTTCGGTGACGATGACCTCATGACGGCCCTCGTCGGGATACGGGACCCAATCCAACGGGCGGCGATAGCGCAATCCGGAGAGCGCCGCTCCCGCCATCTGGGCGGTCACCTCCCACCGATCGGCCCAATCGGCGCCGAGCACACCCGGCACACGCGCTTCGGCCAAGAGGATCGTCCACTCCGCGCCGGTTTTCTTGCGGAGCTCGACATACGACAGCGTGGGATGCACCGCCAGCGCCGTGTTCGACACCAGTGTCCACGGGGTCGTTGTCCATACCAGAATACGACGCCGCTGCGCCGGTGCGTTCCCCTGTGCATCGAGCAGATCGAGCGCCACGTACACGCTCGGATCGTCCACGTCGTCATAGCCCTGCGCGACTTCATGACTGGAGAGGGCGGTTCCGCAGCGGGCACAATACGGCAGAATTTTGTGACCACGCACCAACAATGACTTCTCATGCAGAGTGCGTAATGCCCACCACACCGACTCGACAAAGTTATGTGAGTAGGTGACATAGGGATCGCCGTAGTCCAACCAGTACGCGGTGCGCTGCGACAGCTTCTCCCAGTCGCCCCGATACTTGAACACACTCTCACGGCAGCGACGGTTGAATTCCGCCACGCCCGTCTGTTCGATGAGCTGCTTGCCGCCAAGCTTGGCGATGTCGGATGGGTCGACGCCCTGTTGCGCCGCAGCTTCGCGCTGCAGCTCCTTCTCCACTTCAATCTCCACCGGCAGGCCGTGCGTGTCCCACCCCGCCTTTCGCGGCACGAAGTACCCCTGCATCGCCCGATGGCGGCAAAAGAGGTCCTTAATGGTGCGTGAGAACACGTGGTGAATGCCGGGACGACCATTCGCGGTGGGCGGCCCTTCAAAAAACACGAACGGCGTGGCGCCCGCGCGGGCGGCCTGTACCTGTTCGAACAGCTGCTCGGCGCTCCAGCGCACGAGCAGCTCTTGCTCGAAGGCGTCAGCGCCCGAGTCGGGAAGCAGCGGATACGACACAGTGTCCTGCGGTGCAGTCATGAGAGCGGAGAACTCGGAGCGGTCAGTCAAACGGAGAAACGGAGGGTACAGGGCCCACACGCGACGCTACAAGCGCGCCATCACCCCCCGCACCACGGCGGTCAGCTTGGGTTCAGCCACACGCGCCACACCCAGAATCTGGGCTAGGCTCGCCGGCTCAAGGGCATCAGGCAGGCACTGATCGGTAATGATGGATAATCCCAACACGCGCATCCCGCCGTGCCGCGCCACAATGACCTCCGGCACCGTACTCATGCCGACCACATCGGCGCCCAGCGTACGCAAAAACCGATACTCGGCGCGCGTTTCCAGATTGGGCCCCTGCACCGCCACGTAGACGCCTTCGCGCAGCGGAATACCCTGCTGAACCGCCACCTCCCGCGCGAGCGCACGGAGCCCGGAATCGTAGGGGGCTGACATGTCAGGGAAGCGGGGGCCAAGCGCGTCGTCGTTGGGTCCGATGAGCGGATTGTCCCCAAGCAAGTTGATATGGTCGCAGATGAGCATGAGATCGCCCGCGGCCCACAGCGGATGCATACCGCCACAGGCGTTGCTCACAATCAGCGTGTCCGCCCCCAACGCGCGCAGGACGCGCACCGGGAAGGTGACCTGCTGCAGTGAATAGCCCTCATAGCGATGAAAACGGCCCTGCATGGCGACCACCGTTTTTCCGCCCAGCGTGCCACAGAGTAACCGACCCTGATGCGACTCAATCGTTGGCACGGGAAAATTCGGGAGTTCCGCATACTCGATGACCTGCTCCACCTCGATCTCGGTGGCCAAGCCACTCAGGCCCGTGCCGAGAATGATGGCCGCATCGATGGCCCGCGGAAAACGCGCCCGCACCACCTGTGCGCACGCCTCAATGTGCACGCGCGTGTGCAGTTCGGCGCCAACCGGCATCGGAGGGGCAGCCGGAGACGATCCGGGCGCGGCGCTCATGGCTCATCCTCCACCACCGCGAGCCACGGCGGCGTGAAGGGGAGGCGTTCGGGCACGCGTTCAGGGAGGCGTTCGGGCACGCGTTCAGGGAGGCGTTCAGGCTCGCTGTGGACTTCCTGTGCCTCGGCGCTCTCAGCGCGCGCGGCGGAGAGGGAGCGTGGCTCGGTGTACTCGGGAAGCGGACCGGATTCCGCCGCGTTCAACTCAGTGAGCTGCCGCTCGAGATGATGACGCAGCTGCGCCAGGTAGCTCCGACGCCGGCGCCAGAGCGCATGCAC
The DNA here is from genome assembly GCA_947463135.1 of Gemmatimonadota bacterium. Taxonomy (GTDB): domain Bacteria; phylum Gemmatimonadota; class Gemmatimonadetes; order Gemmatimonadales; family Gemmatimonadaceae; genus Gemmatimonas. The sequence goes on along the minus strand of CANHTA010000001.1, from coordinate 101,035 downwards.
CTCTTCCTCACTGCGGCGCAGCTCGTCGCGCACCCCCTGCAGGAGCTTGTCCGCCTCGGCCTGCGCCTCACGTACAATCAACTGCGCCTCGCGCTCCGCCTGCGCCTTGATGTCGGTGCGCAACTGCTGCGCACCGATCAGCGCTTCGTTGAGCGCCGCATCGCGATCGCGAAACATCTGCAACTGCTCGTGCTCGTAGCGCGTCTGCTGCTCGAGCTCCTGGTAGGCGCGCGTCAAGCGCTCCAGCTCTCCGGCCACCTGCTCACGGAACTGGTCAACGCGCGCCCGATCATAGCCACGGAATTCGCGGCCAAAATCAAAGCGTCTCGCGTCGAGCGCCGTGAGATGGAATCCTTCAAAGCTGTCGTCCACCATGCGAATTCCCGGATGAATCAGGTCCGACCGCCAAAGAGCACGGTGCCCAGACGAACGTGCGTGGCGCCCTCTTCGACGGCCACTTCATAGTCGCCCGACATCCCCATACTGAGCCACTCCGCCGCGAAGCCCGACGCCTGCAACTGCGTTCGGGCATCCCGCGCCCCGCGAAAGACCGCCCGCAACACGGATTCCTCGGCATCGAATGGCGCCATCGTCATCACCCCCCGTACCCGAAGGTGACGGCACAGCTGGAGGCGATCCGCCATCGCCGAAAGTTCGTGGGGCGCCACGCCGCTCTTACTGGTCTCCCCACTCACATTGACCTGCACCAACACCTCGAGCACACGACCGGCCTGCCCCGCCGCTTCATCCAGCGCAACGGCCAGTCGATCGCTGTCGAGGCTGTGGACGAGGTCAAAGGCTGCGGCCTGCTTTGCCTTGTTGCGCTGCAGGTGGCCAATCAGATGCCAACGCACCGGCACCGTAACGAGCGCCCTCTTGGCCTCGGCTTCCTGCACCTTGTTCTCGCCCACATCGCGGATGCCCGCCTCCCATGCCGCCAGAACGGCGTCGGGACCATGGGTTTTGGTGACCGCGATCAGGGTGACGTCCTGTGCGTGCCCCCCCCGTGCGCGTGCCGCAGCGATGCGATCACGAACCTCCGCCACCATCGATGTGACATGGTCCGAAATTGGCATAGCATATAAGGTTAGGGTGCATTGCACGACGACACAAGTAAGGGATCGTCGAGACGGAGCACTTGCGTGCAGCGTAACAGCGTTTGCAGTTGCACCACCGCCGGATCGGCGCCAGCCGGAAGGGGGGCCAACACCGACCGCGGGAGCTGCGCCCGCGCCCGGGCCAACGCGGCGACATCCAGCGTAATCGCGCCCGGCGCGGTTCCTCCGTGCAATCCGGGCGTTGCGGCGTACACCAAACCCTGCAACGCCCACGCCTGTGATCGATCAATCCGCTGGCGATCGCCGCGCGAGAGCAACGTGCTCACCCGTATCTCGCGCCCGGACTCCCGGGCTTGGGACATCACCGACTGCAGCGTGGCGTCCAGACCCATCCAACGCCCAACCGCTTCGGGTGCGAGCAGCCGGCGCGAGGCGAGCGACGTGCGATACCACGTGGCGCCCAGCAGGGGGACGGTGACCACCGTGACGTCGGTCCGATAGTCCTCAACCTGCTGCAGATACCACAACGGAAAGCTGTCGTTGTCGCCGGCGGAGAAGAGAACCCCGCGCGGTGGCACCGCATCGAGTAACAGACGGGCGTAGTTCCGTGGCATGGTGGCAATGGGCTCGCGTGTGCGATCCATCACGGTGCGATTGGCCACCAGCGGCACCGCGCCCAACAGCAGGGGCAAGGCGGCAACCGGAGCGGGAAGACGCCGTGCAAACGACGTGGCGATGGCGGTCAGCCCAGCCCCCGCCAGCAGCCCCCATCCCCAAAACCCCAAGGCGAAAAAGTAGTCACGCTCGCGCGCTTCGTGGAGCACGCCCGCCGGGATGAAGGTGCCGCCAAAGGTGGGACCGGCACGCAGATTGAGCCAGCAGGCAACCCCCAGCGTACCCGACAGCACCAGCATCAGCATGGCGCGCCCCGCCCTGGCGTCTCGCCGCCACACGGTACGTAACCCCAACGCCGCGAGCCACACAAAGGACAGGGTGAGCAGGGTGCGCGGCACCGATGGCGTGGGGAACGGATGCACGCCGAACGCCACCTGCCAATCGGCCCATTGCAACACGTTCGCCACCTGCAGCCAGAACGGCGCCAGCCGTGGCAGCAGGCCGGCGACATCGTACTGTTCGCGCCGAAGCACAGCCATGAGCGCCCGAAGCGAATCGGGGTGACCCGATGCCAACTCAGGTCCGGCCGCATATAGCAGGGGGAGCACCGCCACCGCCGACACACCGAGCCACGCGAGGGCGCCCCATCCCACGACGTCGCGCCATCGCACCCGCGGACCACCCCAGGCAAACACCACGGCGGCCGGCATCGCGACCAACACGCTCATATGCAATGGAATGGCCGCGGCCCCAAGAAACACCAGCAGCGCACGGGCGCGGCGCCGGAGGTGGTCGGACACCCCGGCGCGACCCGCATACTCACCCGCAGCCAGGAGCAGCGCCGAGTACAGCAAGGCCGTGGCGTACACTTCGGTCTCCGTGGCACTGCTCCACACGGTGGTCATGGTGCCGGCGACCACGGCGCCAACAACTGCCCCGCGCGCACCGATCCATCGCTGCAGCAGCGAGGCCCCAACCCCGCCCGCTCCGGCGCTGGCCAGCACCGACAACATGGTTACCGAGCGGGCTGGGCCAGTGGAGGCAAACAGGTTTGACACTACATGGGCGATGAGCACCCACAGCGGCGTGCCCGGTGGATGCGGAATACCAAGCGTCCGTGCGGCGGTTACCAGTTCCGCGGCGTCCCACACGGTGAGATCCGGCGCTGCCGTGGCGAGATACGCCGACAGCAGCACGACGGTGGCGACGACCGGGGCAACCACCGCTGGCGGGAGAACGAAGCGCGGCCGTATCGGGACGGACGGCGGCGTCACGGTGCGGTTGGCCCCACACCTGCCGCGAGCAAATCGCGTAGCTGAACCGGAGACAGGCGCAGCTGCAGGGCGCCGTCCCGCGCCACCGACACCAGCGCGGTTTCCTCAGACACCACTATCACGATGGCGTCGGTCTCTTCGGCCAGCCCTAACGCGGCACGGTGGCGTGTGCCGAGCGACCGGTGCCCGACGGCGCCCTGGGAAAGTGGAAGAATGCACCCGGCCCCCACGATGCTGTCACCGCGAATGATGACGGCACCGTCGTGCAACGGGGAGTACGGCGTGAAGATGGTGGCCAGCAGATCAGCGGACACCCGGGCCTGTAGCGATGAGCCACTCTCCACGTAGTCCGCCAGCGAGACATTGCGTTCGATGGCAATGATGGCCCCCACGCCAGAGCGGGAGAGCCGATCCACGGCGTCAGCGATGTCGTCTTCCACGGGCCCCTGTTCAGGGCGCGGGGGACGCCGGGTAGCGGGCGCCTGCCAGAGGTGGGCGAGAGCAGTTCGCAGCTCTGGTTGAAAAATGATGAGCAGTGCGACGACGCCATAGGTGAACACCACCCCCAACAGGGAGGTGATCATGGTGAGCTGTAGCAGCGAGGCGAAGGCGTACGCCGCCACCAGCACTGCTACCCCACCCACCATGCGCAGGGCGCGCGTCCCGTGAATACGCAGAAGGATGCGATAGAACACGAGCGCGACGACCCCAATGTCGAGGCCGTCGCGCCATGTGAACTGCAGCTGCTGCACGGAGCTGAGTTCCGTCACGCCGGAGGCGCGCCGCGGTTATGCAGGGGCGATCTCCGGACCACCCAACAGGGGCGGCACCACGGGACGCGCCACCGGCGACGCTGGCGTCGCGAGTGACTGTGGCGTCATCGGCATGTCGGGGGGCAGGCGCGGCGGGAGCTCCTTGCCGGCCTTGAGCAACAGGATGTCATCACGCGTGAGCGTCTCGCGCTCGAGCAACTGCGTGGCAACAATGTCGAGCAACGACCGGTGCTCCGTGAGCACCGCGACCGCCCGGGCATGCGCCTCGAAGGCAACGCGCTTGACCTCGGAATCCACCAGTTGCGCCGTTTGCTCAGACACTTCCCGACGCGACTGAATGTCACGACCGAGGAAGAGCTCCTGCTCGACGTCCCCAACCAGGATCGGTCCGATGGTATCGGACAGGCCCCACTGCGTGACGTAGCGACGGGCGATGCTGGTGGCCTGCTGGATATCGCTGGCCGCGCCCGTGGTGACCCGATTGTGTCCGAACACGATTTCCTCGGCCGCACGCCCGCCGTAGGCCATCACGAGCCTCGCCTCGAGTTGTTCACGCGTGACCGACACGCGGTCATCCTCGGGGAGGGTGAAGGCGATGCCGAGGGCACGGCCGCGCGGCACGATGGTGACTTTGTGCAGCGGATCGTTGCCATAGACCATCATCGCGCACACCGCATGGCCGGCTTCGTGGAAGGCCGTGAGCCGACGCTCGTCTTCCTTCATCACCAGCGACTTGCGTTCAGCGCCCAACATGACGCGGTCCTTCGCCTCTTCGAGATCGCTCATGAAGATCTTGTCGTGCCCCTTCCGGGCCGCGAGCAACGCGCCTTCGTTCACGAGATTGGCGAGGTCGGCACCGGCCATCCCCGGGGTGCCACGGGCGAGTGAATGCACGCTCACATCATCGGCCTGCGGCTTATTGCGCAGGTGCACCTTGAGGATGCCCTCGCGACCACGGAGATCCGGCGCATCAACCACGATCTGCCGGTCGAAGCGGCCCGGACGCAACAAGGCGGGGTCGAGCACATCCGGGCGATTGGTGGCCGCGATGAGAATCACGCCATCGTTGGACTCAAACCCGTCCATCTCCACGAGGAGTTGGTTGAGTGTCTGCTCACGCTCATCGTGGCCACCACCCATCCCGGAGCCACGATGACGACCGACGGCGTCGATTTCGTCGATGAAAATGATGCATGGCGCATGCGCCTTCCCTTGCTCGAACAGGTCGCGCACCCGTGAAGCGCCCACGCCGACGAACATTTCCACGAAGTCGGAGCCTGACATGGAGAAGAAGGGACGCGCCGCTTCCCCGGCGACCGCCTTGGCCAGCAGGGTTTTGCCGGTACCCGGCGGACCCACCAGCAGGGCCCCCTTGGGCAAACGTCCGCCGAGCTTGGTGAACTTCTGCGGGTCCTTCAGGAACTCGATGATTTCCTGAAGCTCCACCTTCGCTTCGTCGGCACCCGCCACGTCGGCAAAGGTGATTTTCGGCGTATCACCGCTCAGCAGCTTCGCCTTGCTCTTGCCGAACGAGAACGCCTTATTGCCGCCGGATTGCATCTGGCGGAACAGGAAGATCCAGAAGCCGATGAGCAGGACGTAGGGCAGAATGGTGACGAGAAGACTGCCGAAGTTGGCGCGCGGTTCAGCGGCCGAGGTGCGAACGCCACGAGCGTAGAGCAGCTTCTGCTCTTCCGCCGCCGAGCCGGGCACCAGCCGCGTCACGAACTTCCGGGCTTCGCGATTGTTGACCCGCACCGGCTGGTTGAACTGCCCGGCAAGCAAGTTGTCGGTCTGGAAGATGGCCGATTTGATATTGCCGACTTCCAGCTGCTGTTTGTACGCGCTGAAATCGATCTCCGGCGCTTGCGCTTCGCGCCCGCTTCCGTAGGTGAGGAAGGCGACTGGAATCAGGATCACCAGAATCCAGAACGACACATTCTTGGAGATGCGACCCCAATTCTGTGGCTTCTTGGGCGAGGGCGTCATATTTGGTGCCATAGGGTGACCGCCTTACTGCAGACTGGCGACATACGGGAGGTGCCGAAAGTTCTCGGCATGATCCAAGCCGTAGCCAACCAAGAATTCGTGCGGCGCATCGAACCCGATGAACCGCGTGGGATGATGGAGCTCCGTGGCGATATGCTTATGCAGTAACGCACAGATTTCCAGCGAACGCGGCTTCCGGTCACCCAACAGCTCGACGAGCCGATTAAGCGTACGGCCGGAGTCCACGATGTCCTCTACTAACAGAATGTGTTTCCCCTCAAGTTCCGTTTCCGGATCGTAGAGGAGTCGCACCACCCCGCTCGACTCCATCGCATCGCCGTAGGATGACGCCACGAGGAAGTCAACCTGCAACGGGCGCGCGATGTGGCGCACCAGATCACTCAGAAAGATAAAGCTCCCCTTCAGCAGACCAAGGACGAGCAGGTCGCCATCAGGATATGCCGCCGTGATCGCTGCGCCCAGCTCCTGCACGCGGGTCGCGATAACGTCACCGCTGTACACGATGCGACGGACCGCCCGCCCGTCAAGGCGAGGATCGTCGGTTACAGGCTGGATGTGCTCAGTCACACTCAGGCTCACAGCGGTACCAGATCAACTCCGACCGACCGGGTCGGGACGGTGCCGCGATAGCACGGCAAACACCGGGGACCCATACGGGCTCGTGGTCCACGAGCAGCACCGGCCACGTGGGCCGATCCAATACGGGCACCTGCACCTCTGAAAGATATCGTGTTACGCGCCTCCCTGCTGGAGCACCAGCCGTCCGGATGCGGTCTCCCGCGGTCCAGACGCGCAGCGACACCTGTTCGCCGCGCGGCAAGCCCATCATCCACAGGTCGTTCGGCGCCGCGTCACCCACCGGCGCCGCCGTGAGCAGCCGGTGCCACCGAAACCGACCAACCCGCGCCGGCAACGCTTCCCACACCCCAGACCACACCCCCAACGCCACCGGGGAGGCGCCACCTGCGGCGCGGCGCGACGCCCGGCGCACCTCAAACCGTTCACCGGGTGGTTCAGCCGCCGTTGCCCGTCGGCGCAGCACCACTGATCCGCCGGACACCCGAAGGCTCGTACCAACCCGTCCGTGCGTAGTAAACGTTTCGAGCGCGTGAGTTCCTTTCGCGTCGAGGGTGACACCGGCGCGGGCGCAGATCGCGGGCCAGAGGACGCGCCGTCCTTCGGGAGACGTGGACGTGAGCGCCGCGGTGGGACAGGAGACCCGCGTGAGCGACGCGGACACCGTAAGCCCCAGCGTATCGACGTGCCGCTCCACGTCTCGGCGCCAGGCCGCCGCCTGGTCGGCCAAGGCCACCATCTGGTCAGAAAACCCCGGAGTCGCGGCTTCCAGCGCCGGCAGGAGCTCATGGCGGACGCGACCCCGGAGGTAGGCCCGTGACGCGTTCATCGGATCGTCGAGGTAGGCGACCTTCTCCAGCACCGCCCAGCGGGCCAGCTCGGCGCGCGACACCCCAAGCCACGGCCGGACAACCGGTGACGACGCAGCCAACGCCGCCAGCCCGCGCGCGCCAGCCCCGCGGAGCAGTCGCATCACGACGGTTTCCAGCTGGTCATCTCGCGTGTGGGCGGTGGCGACCCGCGCACGGTACGCCCGGGCGATCCGATGGAGAAAGTCCCACCGCGCGGTGCGCCACGCGGCCTCACTGTGCCCCGGCGTTCTCGAACGCTCGCGGACCACCGTGAGCCCCAGCCGGCGGGACTCCGCCGCCACCAGCGAAGCCGCCTCGGTGGCGTGCGGGCCCGTGCCATGATCGAAGGTGGCGACGGCGGCAATGCGGTCGGGGGCCCACCGTGCCATGGCCTGCAGGAGCACCATGGAATCGCGACCGCCGGACACCGCCACAATGAGCGGCCCGGTCACGGGCGCGAGGGCGACCTCCAGCGACGCCCGCAGGAGCGCCTCTGCCGAAAAGAGGGACGGTTCGGACATCCTGCACAGATGGTCGACCGGCGTCGGCGCGTCAACCACCCCTACCTTCCCGACACGGATTCGCTTAAACTTTTTGTCACTTGCTGATCACACGCGGCCGTGTGCACGGCACTAATCGCTTTTGGAGACAGACTGTGGAATCACACGGCACGCTGGGCACCATCTGGGCCTCGTTTGGAATGACCGCCTATTACATGGCGCTGATCTGGATCAACATCCTGCTGGGGCTGTTCCTGTCCCCGCTGTTTATGATCCCCCTCACTTGGCTGCAGGATCGGAAGAAGGCCTGAGCCGGGAGTTCGTGTTGTGCACGGGGCGCTCACCACAAGGGTGAGCGCCCCGTTTGTTTTTTCTGAGAACTGCCAAGGGCTTAGGAGGCAGGGGGGAGGGGGTCAGGGAGGAGGAGGCAGGTGGACGGCGCGGCTGTCCTGCCTCCTCCTTCCTGACCCCCTCCTTACTGCCCCCTGAGCCGTTGGCAGTTACGGCATGCGTTACGCCCGCCGCACCGCCGACCCCCGCATCTCGCTCGCCGACAACACCACGGCGTCGCCCAGCGCGGTTCGCCGACCGGTGAGGTCGCTCAAGTCACTGCCGTGATACGCCTCTTCGCCGTGCTCTGCGAGATCGATGCCCTGTACTTCCGCGTCGACCCGTATGCGAAGTGGCATCACCGCCTTGAGCAGGCGCAGAATACCGAAGCTGGCGGTTCCGGCAAACGCAATCGTGGCCACCACCGCCAGCAGCTGAATACCCACCAGCGCAGGGTTGCCCTGTAGCAGGCCATCGGCGCCAATCGGGTTCACCGCCTTCGAGGCAAAGACCCCCGTAAGCACCGCCCCCATAATGCCGGCTACACCATGACAGGCGAACACATCGAGCGTGTCATCGAGCGAGGTGTTGGCACGATAATGCAATACCCAAAAGGACACGGGCGCGGACAGCACACCGATGAGCAGCGCTGCCATGGGCGTCACAAACCCGGCGGCCGGGGTGATCGCCACGAGACCGACCACGGCACCGGTGGCGGCGCCCACGGCCGTGGCTCGACCGCTCTTGTACAGCTCAAGCAGTAACCAGGTGAGCAAGCCTGCCGCGGCCCCGGCGTGGGTGGTGAGGAGTGCGTTGGCCGCAATGCCGTCGGCCGCAAGCGCCGACCCGGCGTTGAAGCCAAACCAGCCAAACCACAGCAGCCCCGCGCCCAAGAGCGCGAAGGGCACGTTGTGCGGCACCGTAGGAATACGCTTGAAGTCGCGGCGCGGGCCCAACACCTTGGCCAGCACGAGTGCCGTCACACCGGCACTGATATGCACCACCGTGCCACCGGCGAAGTCGAGCGCCCCGAGGGTGCGGAGCCACCCGCCATCGCCCCACACCCAATGCGCCAGTGGGTCATACACCAGCGTGGTCCACAGCAGTCCAAAGGTGAGATAGGCGACAAACCGCATGCGATCGATAATCGCGCCGGAGAAGAGGGCCACCGAAATGCCGGCGAACATCGCCTGGAACGCCGCAAAGAGCACATGGGGGAGCGCCTGCGCGTAGGTCGGATTGGGTGCCGACGTCACCCCGCTGAAGCCAAGGTGGGCAAAGCCGCCAATCCAGTGCGAACCCGGGCCAAACGCGAGACTGTACCCGAACAACACCCACTGCACCGTCACCAGCGCCAACGCCCCGAGGCTCATCAACATCGTGTTCAGCGCGCTTTTGCTGCGCACCAAACCGCCGTAGAAGAAGGCCAGCCCGGGGACCATGAGCAACACCAAGGCCGTGGCGATGAGCACCCACGCCGTATCGCCCGAGGAAATCGGTGGCGCTTGCATTACGCGTGCCCCTCAACCGGGTCCTGCATTTCACGCTGCGTCTGCCGCATGACCTCGTCGGCGTTCACCGCCGTGAGCGCCGAGTTATCGCGCTCGCCGGTGCGGATGCGCACCGTATGATCCAGGGGCATGACAAAGATCTTGCCATCCCCGACGTCCCCGGTGCGAGCCCCGGCGCAGATCGCCTCAATAGTCCGTTCGACATACTCCTCTGAACAGGCCATCTCAATGCGGACTTTTTCGTGGAACTCGAGCACCACGGATTCACCGCGATATTGCTGCACCACGTCGCGCTCTCCGCCGTGGCCGCTCACGCGGGACAGCGTCATGCCGGTCACGCCGACCTGAAAGAGCGCTCGTTTGACGTCCGCCAGTTTCTCCGGGCGGATGATGGCGATGATAAGCTTCATGGGGTGTACGAGAAGGGAACAGTTCAGAACTGCCCCATTCTACGCAATCACGCGGCGGCTCGCTGGCCCGACCGCCCTTCACCGTCCCGTCCTGTCACGGAGCATCGCCATGTCATCACTGGGCACGATCGCCATTCTCGTTGGGCCCGAGTACGAGGATCTCGAGGTGTGGTATCCAAAACTCCGCTTGGAAGAGGCGGGCTATCACACGCCGCTGCTTGGTCATGGCGAGTCGCACTACCATGGCAAATGGGGCTATCCGGCCACGATGGATGGCCAGGTGGCGGATACGGATCCGGCCACCCTCTGCGGCCTGGTGGCGCCGGGCGGGTGGGCCCCCGACAAGTTGCGGCGTGACCCTGCGGTTCTCTCGCTCGTGCGCGACGTGTGCGCGCGCGGCGGGGTGATCGGCACGATCTGCCATGGCCCGTGGATTCTCATTTCGGCCGGCATCGTGCGCGGCAAGCGCATGACCTCGTCGCTGGGGATCAAGGACGACCTGACCAACGCGGGGGCCGAGTGGGTGGATGCGCCCGCCGTGGTGGACGGCAACATCGTGAGCGCCCGCGTGCCCAAAGATTTGCCGGCCTTTACCCGCGCCATGCTCGAGGCGCTCAGCGCGCGCCGCTGACGGGGATGCCCCGTCACTCCGTCAGCGCGCGCCGTCCGTTATCAACGTGTCGTACTGGCGGCCCCGCCACCGCGTCGGTGTGCGCGCGGTACTCAGCGTGAGACGCCACGCCGCCGCGATATCCGAGAGGAAGGAGAGCCAAAACGGCCAGCCGCGTACGGCATAGCTGCCACGGAGCGCCGTGAGCATCATCAGTCGCACCAGCAGTGCCACGCCGTTCACCAGAAGCAACGCCTGCACCAGCGGCTGGTGCGGGACGGCACCGATCGGAGTGGCCGACACCCAGAGCGAAAGAAGCCCGATGAACAGGGGAAGCGGCACCGCCTGCATGCCCCACACCAGCGCCACATCGAGCCAGCGCCGCCACATGGGGGTGGCATCCTTCAGGTCGAAGCTGCGCCCCCATTCGCGCCACATCTGTGCCAACGACACATAGGCGCTCACCTGAATAATCCGAGAGCCGTCGAGAAAGCCTACGCGCGCGCCGTGCGCCGCGAGATGGCGCGCAAGGGTCACGTCATCGCAAAACGAGGCGCGCGCCGGCGCATAGCCACCGTGCTGCTGCAGCAGGGAGCGCCGCGCCACAAAACACTGTCCGTTTGCCAGCACGCGATCCGGCGGTGGCTGAGTTGCACCGGCCGCTCCGCAGCGATAGACCAGCGTGACCAACATGGCCGGTTGGACGACGCGTTCCGCCGACGTCTGATCGCGGAATTGCGGCGAGAACGACGCGACATCGTACCCGTCCTGTTCAACGGCATCAATCACAGCGCCGATCAATCCAGGGGCAGGCACGGTATCGGCATCGATACCAAGCACCCATTCCCCCCGGGCGTGCCGTAATCCGGTGTCCAGGGCCCACACTTTCCCCACCCAACCGTCCGGCAGCGGATCATCGGTGATGAGCCGAATGCGGGGGTCCCGCGCTGAAGCGGCCTCGACCAGCGCTTGGGTACCATCGGTGGAGCGACTGTCCACCACCAGCACTTCACACAGGGGGTCGAGCTGGGCCATCAAGCCATCCAAGCACGGACCGATGCGTGACGCCTCGTTGAGCGTCGCCACGATAACGGACACCGTGGTATCGGTGCGCGGCGTCAGCCGCGGGGCAATCGGTGCCCGGCGTGTACGTCCCGGGGCCAAGCGGGCCAGCAGCAACAACAGCAGCGGAAGCTGCAGCACCAGCAGAACCAGTCCAACCGCTTGGGCAAAGGTACCAGACAGGTTCATGTTAAGAGCCACACCGGATGCGCCGTGGCCGGCCGCGACCGGCGGCCCCAGGGGGTAGCGCAACGGATCGCGGTACGCGATTCAGCACGCGGGAGGTGTTGCTTCCGGACATGGACAGAGGAGGCCGAGGACATCGCAGACCGAGAGAGAATACGCAGAAAACCCGCCGTACAGGCCAGAGCGCGACCGAGCGCCCAAGATATCACCGCGGTGGCGGGTTGGGGGCGGGCGACGTACGCTACATCACGCTCCGTAACGCTACGCTTCGTTCCCGTCCGCCGTTCCCAACCGTATGCCTCGCGCCACTCCCTCCCCGGGCCGCCAGATCCTGCGCACGTGGGATCGTCTCTCTCGACTCCCCTTCGGGAAACGCCTCTTCAGCTGGGGGGTGGGGCGAGCGGCGCCCTATACCGGTTCCGTTGGCGGGGTGTATACCGAGGTGCGCGCCGGGTTCGCCCGGGTGGAGCTTCGAGACCGGCGGGCGGTGCGCAATCATCTCGCGTCGGTGCACGCCGTGGCGCTGGTCAATCTGGCCGAAATGACGAGCGGGGTGGCGCTCCTCACGGCGCTTCCTCCGGGGGTGCGTGGTATCGTCACCGGCCTGTCGATTTCCTACCTCAAGAAGGCGCGCGGGACGTTGGTGTGTACCACCACGGCGCAGCCCCCGAGCGCGGTACCCGAACCGATGACGCATGACGTGCAGGCCGACATCGTGAACGCCGAGGGCGAGGTGGTGGCGCGGTGCCTTGTGCACTGGCGCCTCTCCCCGCCCGACCCTACCCGCGAGACCACCCGATGACCAACGCGGTCCCATCGCTGGTGCACACACCGGCCTTCGACACGGCGCTCACGCGACATGCCCACATTCGTGTCCCGCTGATCTGCGGCCCGATGTATCCGTGCAGCAACCCGGAGCTGGTGGCGGCGGTGAGCGCAGCGGGAGCGCTTGGCATCGTACAGCCCATCGCGCTCACCTACGTACACGGCTACGACTTCCGCGACGGGTTGCGCACCATCAACCGGTTGAGCGGCGGTGCGCCGATTGGCTTCAATGCGCTCATCGAGGCCTCCTCGAAAACGTATCACAACCGCATGACCAAGTGGGTGGACATTGCGCTCGAGGAAGGCGTGCGGTTCTTTCTCACTTCGCTGGGCAACCCCAAGTGGGTGTGCGACCGCGTTCATGCCGCAGGGGGCGTGGTGTACCACGACGTCACCGAGTTGAAGTGGGCGCAGAAAGGACGTGATGGCGGCGTGGACGGTCTGGTGGCGGTGAACCGTGAGGCGGGCGGGCACACCGGCTCACGTGACCCACGCGCGCTCCTCGATGAGGTTGGCGTGCTCGGACTCCCCGTGGTTGCGGCCGGTGGCGTGGGTGCCCCCGCGCAGTTCAAGGCGCTCATCGAGATGGGCTATGCCGGTGTGCAGCTGGGCACCCGCTTTATTGCCACGCCGGAATGCAACTCCGACGACGCCTACAAGTACGCCATCGTAGAAGCGCACTCCCGCGATATCGTGCTCACCGAACGACTCACGGGCGTCCCGGTGTCGGTGATCCGTACCCCCTACGTGGAGAAGCTGGGCACCAAGGTGGGACCGATGTCCCGCTGGCTGTTCAAGGGGCGAAAGACGAAGCACTGGATTCGCACCTTTTATGCGCTGCGCTCGCTGCGGCAGCTCAAGCGCTCCAGCGTGGATGGGGCTACGCAGGACTATTGGCAGGCTGGGCGCAGCGTGGACGCCATTCATGACATCAAACCTGCCGGAGACATTGTGCGTGAATTCGCGAGTGCGTTGAAGGGAACGGCTGTGCAGGCGATGCTCGTGCTGGCGCTGTTGCTCAGCGGGTCGTCAGCGCTACAGGCTCAAGCGATCACCGCCAAGGGGCTGCGCGCGCCGGTGACCTTGGCGCGGGACTCGGCGGGCATTGTGCACATCGAGGCGGCGAACGAGCACGACTTGTTCTTCGCGCAGGGCTACAGCGCGGCACGCGACCGGCTCTTTCAACTGGAGCTGTGGCGGCGACAGGCAACCGGTACGATGGCGGAGGTGCTGGGCCCGCGCTGGGTGTCGCGTGATCGGGCGTCGCGGTTGCTGCGCTATCGCGGCTCGATGACCACCGAGCTGGCGCACTATCATCCGCGCGGCGCCTCGATCATCGGGGCGTTTGTGGACGGGGTGAACGCGTATGTCGATCAGGTGCGCGCCAATCCGGCCTTGATGCCGCCCGAACTCACGTGGCTGGGGATCACGCCGCAGCACTGGACGCCGGCGGTGGTGATCTCGCGGCACAACGCGCTGGCTTCGAACGCGGCCGACGAACCAACCACCGCGCGTGCGGTGCGTGAGATCGGCGAGGACGCCGTTGCTCGTCGCCGGCGCTACGAACTCTCGCCGGTACGCCTCGGGCTCGACTCGCTGGTGGCGCGCGCGCTCGACGCCGCGCCGGGGGCGAGCATGCTGGCGGCCTACAACGACTTCAAGCAGGCACCGACGTTCCGCGCCGCCGAGCTCCCCGAGTCGCTGCGTCGCACAGCGGCAGCGGCTGATACCAGCACACCGAGCTTCGATCGCTGGGAGAGCAACAACTGGGTCATTGCCGGGTCACGCACCGCCAGCGGCAAGCCGATCGTAGCGAACGACCCGCATCGCACGATTGCCACGCCATCGTTGCGCTACATGGTGCATCTGAAGGCGCCGGGGTGGGACGTGATCGGCGGCGGTGAGCCGGCCATTCCTGGCGTAGCGATCGGGCACAACCAGCACGCGGCGTGGGGGCTGACCATTTTCGGCATTGATGCCGAGGACCTGTACACGTACGAACTCGACGCGAACGACGCGCGGGCGTACCGCTATCGCGGAGCGAGCGAGCGCCTGCGCGAGATCCGTGACACCATTCGCGTGAAGGGCGCCACGGCGCCCGTGGTGGTCACACTGCAGTACACGCGGCATGGTCCCGTGCTGATGATCGACCGCGAGAAGCGCGTGGCGGTCGCATTGCGCGCCGCGTGGCTGGAACCCGGTGGCGCCCCGTATCTCGCCAGTTTGCGTCTCGATCAGGCGCGTACGTGGAGCGAGGCACGCGCGGCGCTGTCGTTCGCGCGGATGCCGGCGCTGAACTGGATCTGGGCCGACACCAGCGGGGCCATTGGGTGGCAGAGCGCCGGCATCGCTCCGATCCGCAAGAACTGGGACGGCCTGCTACCGGTGCCGGGTGACGGACGGTTCGAGTGGAGCGGTTTCCTGCCCATTCCGCAGCTGCCGCACGAGACGTCGCCGTCGCGCGGCTACGTGGGCACCGCCAACGCGCTCAACGTGGAGGCGTCGTACCCCAACGCCAACGCGCTGGCGCGCACTTGGGCGGAGCCGTTCCGTCGCGACCGCCTGCTGGAAGTGCTCGACACCACGCGCCGCGCGACGCTCGCGCAGATGATGGCCCTGCAGCATGACGAAACGGCGCTGGCTGCGCGGGCGCTGGTGCCGCTCATTAAGCAGATCGCGCTGACCAACGCCGCGTCGATCGCGGCACGCGACACGTTGCTGGCGTGGAATGGTGTGCTGTCGGCGAACTCGCGCGGTGCGGCGGTGTACGCGGCGTGGGAGCGCAAGCTGCTCACGCATACGGCCGACATCGTGCTGCCGCTCACGGCGCGTCCGCTGCTGCGCACGGTGTCACTGGCGCAGACCATCGAGTGGCTCACGAACCCGGACTCGCTCCTGGGCGAAAACCCCACCGTGGCGCGCGATTTCATTCTCTTCCGCGCGTTCAACGAAGCGGTGTCGGATTTGTCGCGTCGCTTCGGCAAGGATATCGCCGACTGGCGCTACGGCGACGCCAAGATGCACCACGCGCGCATCGCGCATCCGCTCGACGTGGTGATCGCCGACTCGCTGCGCGCGCGCCTGTCACCGGGACCGCTGCCCCGCGGCGGCTATGCCAACACCCTCAACGCCACCGGCAACAGCGACAACCAGACCGCCGGCGCCAGCTTTCGCGTGGTGATGGATCTCGCCAACTGGGACGGCGCCATGGTCACCAACACGCCGGGGCAGAGTGGCGATCCACGAAGTCCGTATTACAGCAATCTCTTCGGGCCGTGGGCCCGGGGAGCGTATGCGCCGTTGCCGTATTCGCCGGCCGCGGTGAAGGCGCGCACGGCGGAGACCGTTGTGCTGCGGCCGTGACGGCTCAATCCCCCCCAACCCCCGGAGCCACCCCATGCTCGTCTTCCGCCTCCCACTCACCCTCGCCACCGCGTTGCTCACCACCACCGCGCCGACGAGCCCCACGCCGCAACAGGACATGTCGTTCTTCATCACCAGTGTCGGCCCCGGCAATGGCGCGGCACTCGGTGGACTCGAGGGCGCCGACAAGCACTGCGCCACGCTCGCCGAAGCGGCTGGCGTGCGCGGCAAAACCTGGCACGCGTATCTCAGTCAGCAGGCACTGGACGGGAAGTCCGCCGTGAATGCGCGCGACCGCATTGGGAAAGGCCCGTGGAAGAATGCCAAAGGCGTGGTGGTGGCCACGAGCGTGGACGACCTGCACAGCGACAACAACAAGTTGTCGAAGGAAAACAGCCTGACCGAAAAGGGCACGGTGGTGAACGGTCGCGGTGACACGCCGAACACGCACGATGTGATCACCGGCTCTACCCTGGATGGACGCGTGTCAACCGATGCCGGCGACAGCACGTGTAAGAACTGGACGAGCAGTGGTGAAGGCGCAGCCCTCGTGGGTCATCATGACCGACAGGGCGGTGGCACCAACCCGACGTCGTGGAACTCCGCGCATGCCTCGCGTGGATGCGGTCAGGAGAATCTGAAGGCGTCGGGTGGTGCCGGCTTGTTCTACTGCTTTGCGGTGTGATACTGAACAGCCAACGGCTTAGTGAGCAGGGAGGAGGGTATCAGGATGGAGTGCGCAGGAAAGCAGCGCGTGCTTCTCTGCCTCCTCCGCCCTGACATCCTCCACCCTGCTCCCTAAGCATTTGGCCCTTTACATCCCCTGCAGCCAGTACGCGAACCACTGGCGGATCCGCCCCAACCGATCAACCAGCAACCACGGCTCGCCGGTACGGGAGAGATCATGATTGGAGCGCGGGTACCGCACCATCTCCACCGGCACGCCCTGTTTCTTGAGTGACATGAACCAGATCTCCGCACTCCCCATTGGCGTGCGGTGATCTTCTTCACTCTGCACCAGCAACATCGGCGTCTTCACCTTCTGCACATAGCGGATCGGCGACAGCGTGTCGTACAACGCCTGATTGTCCCACGGCTTGCCGTAGAACTCAAATTCCGTGAGCCCCTGCGCGTCGCTGCTGCCATACCAATAGGTCCAGTCCGTGATGGTCCGATCGGTCTGGATGGCCTTGAAGCGATCGGTTTTGGTGGCAATCCACGTGGTCATGAAGCCGCCGTACGACCCACCGGTTGCTCCCATCTTCGTGCTGTCCACGTCGGGACGCGCAGCAACGATATCGACGGCCTTCATGAGGTCGTCGTAGTCTTCCATGCCCCAGCGTCCACGCGTGCTGTAGGTGAAGTCGGCGCCATAGCCGCTCGACCCACGCGGATTGGTGAACAGCACGAACATGCCTTGCGCAGCGAGATTCTGGAATTCGTCAAACCAGCCTTCCCCATACGCCGAGTGCGGCCCACCGTGAATGTAGATCACCATGGGATACTTCTTGCCCGGCGTGTATCCGTAGGGCTTCATCAACCACCCTTCGATTTCCAGATTCCCGACGCTCTTGTACGTGAAGCGCTCGGCATCACTCCACGCCACGTCCTTGTTCACGTCGTCATTGAAGTGCGTGAGTTGACGCTCCCCCATGCCGTCGGCCGTGGCCACGAACAGCTCCGTGGGCTTCGTCATCGACGTCGACGTATACGCCATCACCTTGGCCGCAGCGTCGTAGCTCGCGCCACGCAGCTGACGACGGCCGCCGACCAATTCCTTCGGCGCACTCTTGCCGGTGAGGTCGGCGCGCAGAATCGCCGTGCGTCCACCAATGTCCGCGGCGAACTGGAGGTGCCCCGTGGTGAGCCATGCGAGCGAACCCGGCTCGAACTGCCAGTCGCCGAGGAGATTGCGCGGCGTCCCGCCGGCCATGTCCACAACATAGATCCGGGCCGACTTCGTGCGTGACGGACGGCCCACGAACGCCAGCTGCTTGCTGTCGGGCGACCAGGTGATGTCCGACTCGGCGCCCATCCAGTCGCTCACCTTGCGCGGCGTACCGCCGGTGCTCGCCACCACGTAGAGATCGGTGTCGTTCCGATCGGCTTCATCGCGAACCTTGTCATACGGCAACGTGGCGAGCGAGTCGCGCTCGAGATCCACCACGGAATCCGCACGGAGGCGCGCGTCGGCAATGAACGCAATCCACTTGCCGTCGGGTGAGACCTCCGGTGAGCGGTGGGAATACGCTGTGGCGGTGAGCTGACGCTTGGCCGTATCGCCAACCGGCTGCCGCCACAGCTGCGCCGGGCGCCAACTGCGCGCCTCGGCACGTCCCGGGACAAAGCCGACGCCGTTCACCTTGTACGACATGTCTGTCACGTGGCGCCCATCAAAGCGGGCCGGCTCCACGGGACGGGTAAGTGCCGCGAAGGGTGGTTTGGCCATGGGCTGCATGCGGGCAAACGGCGTACTGCTGGCGCCGGTCGCGGTGTCGCGGGGGGCCGGATCAGTGAAAACCGCAAACGCACCATCAGACGGCATGGACCCGTTCGGGTAGCTCGCCACCTGGACGGCTTCGCCACTCGGCTCGTCCAAGCGGATGGCCCACGTATTCCCCTTTCCGCCGGGGCGCGGCGAGGTGAAGAAGAGGTACCGGCCGTCGGGCGACCAGCGCGGATTGCTGCTTTCCGTGCTTGGGGACGTCCAGCGTTGCGGCGCGCCACCGGCGGTATTCACCACCCAGATCTCACTGTGGCGCTTGTTCTCTGCATCAACCGCCTTGGTCACCGTCATCGCCACCCGCTTGCCGTCGGGCGACACGGCGGGACTGCTCACGGTGGTGAGGCGATACCAATCGGAGAGCACCATGGCGCGCGGCGCCTTCGGCGGCGTGGACGCTGCCGGCATGGTCATCGACGCCTGCGCGGCGAGGGAGGCTGGCACAACGGGACCTGTCGCAGCCGCCAGGAGGGCCGTGCAGGCCGCCAAGGGGCGCAGTCGGTGGCGAGAAGAGGGGATGGGCATAGCCGAGCTCTTGAGGGGAACCGGGAAAATCCAGCGCGGAACTGGGTGACTGAAACGTATGCCGCGGAGATTCTTCCCGCATTTCCCGCTTGCCCTCAGGCCCTCGGGACCCTACCATGGAGGCGGCGCGGAGGAGCGACCACGCCACGTTCACGCGTTCACAGTCTCCAAGCGGCTGAGAACGCTCCTGTTGGATCTCGGTATCAGTACGCCCGAAGTCCCACCCTATTTCGAGGAGGTGATCATTTGTCTAGTCATAGTTCCTTTGCCGGTTCGTCCTGGGCAACCGATCTCCTGATCGACGCCCGGTAACGGGTTTACCGGTTCGGGATCGTTTCGAACCGGCAAGGAGTCAGAAGGGCCGCAACGGAGAAATCCGGCGCGGCCCTTCTTCCGTTTTGTACAACCGATGGCCGCGCTTACCCCGGCGACCGCCTCAGGGTGCTGAGCGTGGCATCCACGGCCCGAACCAGGGCGTAGGCAAACTCTACCGAGCCCCGAAAAAAGGTGGGGTCCACCTTATCGGCATCGTCACCCGACTTGTGGTAGTCAGCGTGATCCTCAACGCCCAGATAGAGAAAGGGAATGCCTTTGCGGTGAAACGCCGCATGGTCCGACGACCCGGTCCAGTCATCGCCCGGCTTGAGCTCCTTGGTATCGTGCCCGAAGCGAATAGGGATCGCTGCGCGCTTCGCGACGGGTTCCGCCACTGGCCGGAGCTGCGGGGTATGCGACGTGCCCGCCACCCACAGCGCCTTGCCATCCTGCCGCGCCACCATGTCGAGATTGATGTTCGCGGCCACGCGCTCCAGCGGCACCGGCGGCGCATTCACAAACGCCTGTGCACCCACCAGCCCCGACTCCTCGGCGTCGAAGAATGCCAACAGGACATCATGCTCAGGCGGCTCGCGCAGCAATCGCTCGGCGATGGTGAGGAGCGCCACGCAGCCGCTTGCGTCGTCGTCGGCCCCGTTAAACACCTCCCCGTTGCGCACGCCAAGATGATCGTAGTGCGCGCTCAGCACGAGTACGGGTCCTGTCGCCTGTTTGCCGGGAATGCGAGCCACAATGTTGGCACCCACCGAGTCACTGCCAGCCCTTGGGCGCAGCGCAATTGGCATGGCGTAGCTGGCACCGACGGGTTTGGCGCCCATAGCGGTCAGTTCCGCCACGATCCATGCCCGCGCCCGGGCTGAACCGGCAGTACCGGCACGGCGCCCTTCCATGCTATCGGCCGCCAATGCGCCCAAGCGCTGCATGAGGCGCGCGGTGATGGGATCAGCGGGAGCAGGGCGCTGTGCCGTGAGCGGCGTCGGACCGATCGCCGTGAGTACCGTTCCCACCAGAAGGGCCATGCCGCCCCGAAACAACCCGCACGAGATCCTGCTCATAGCCCCTGTACCCCAACCGCTGCGGTGAATCATGGGGCGGCTCCTGTAGCACGCGCCATGGCCGACCTCTACCGCCCCAAAGATCGCGGCACGCTGCCCCGTTTACCACACCCCGCGCCGGGGCTCGGTGCCGCTGCTGGTGAAAGCGCCTCCGTTGGAGCCATCTTTACCGCTCCCGTCGTTTCCCCCGTCGCACCGCCCGCCATGTCCCGTCGCCTGTTGTCCGTCGCCGCGTTCGTCGTGCTGACGAGCGCTGTATCCCATGCCCAAACCGCGCCAGCCAACACGCTCACGGCGGCCGAGCGAAAAGCCGGGTGGACCCTCCTGTTTGACGGCACGTCGCTCGCGGCATGGCGCGGCTACCAGCAGGCGGATCTGCCACCGGAATGGACCGCCATTAATGGCACCATGACGAAGGTGAAAACCACCAACGACATCGTTACGCGGGAACAGTTCGGCGACTTTGAACTGTCGCTGGAGTGGAAACTTCCACTGCGCGGGAACTCGGGCATCTTCTATCGCGCCACCGAGAAGGAAACGAAGGTGTACTGGAGCGCGCCGGAGTATCAACTGGCCGAGGATTCACTCACCCCCGACAGTCGCAACCTCATGACCTCGGTGGCCGCGGTGTATGGTTTCTATCCATCGAAGCGGGGTGTGGTGCATGCGGCGGGTGAGTGGAACCATACACGCATTGTGGCCAAGGGCCCGCATGTGGAACACTGGCTGAACGGCACCCTCATTGCGCAATACGAACTCTGGTCGCCCGAATGGGTGCGCATCCTGCGTGGTGATCCGAATGATCCGGGGAAGAAGCCGCTGAAGTTTGCCCCGTACACGGAGTTTGGGATGGCCAAGCGCGGGCATATTGCCATTCAGGGCGATCATAACGGCGAGCTATCTATGCGCAACATCAAGATTCGCGCGCTCAAGTAGGCGCCTGCTCATGTCACAGAGCCGCGAGGTTGCGATCACCCGTTTCGACGGCGGCACATCGAGCGACACGCTCGATTGCGTTGCCCTGGAGGAGCCGCTGGAGATCCGGCTCGACGCCACCGATGGGATCACGCGCGGGACGCGGAGCCTCTCGATTACCATGCGGACGCCGGGGCACGACCGTGAACTCGCGGCCGGCTTTCTGTTCACCGAAGGGCTCGTGCGGCAGGCGCACGACCTCACGTCCATTACGCAGGACAGCGACCACGTCGTCACGATCCACCTGGCGGACCACGCCCGCGTGGCGTGGCCCACGATTGAGCGGCACTTCTATGCCACCTCCAGTTGCGGCGTGTGCGGCAAGGCTTCGCTGGACGCCCTCAACGTGCCGGGGCTGACGCGCGTGATGCGCGACGGGTTCACCATGGATGTGCGAACGCTGCCGCATCTTTCCGGTGCGTTGCGCGCGCAACAAACCGTGTTTGACCGCACCGGTGGGCTTCACGCCGCCGCGCTCTTCAACGAACAGGGTGACCTCGTCGCCCTTCGCGAAGACGTGGGGCGGCACAACGCCGTCGACAAATTGCTGGGTGCCCAGTTTCTGCAGGGGTGCACCCCGTTGTCCGAGCGACTGCTGTTTCTCAGTGGACGCGCCAGCTTTGAACTCGTGCAAAAGGCACTGGCTGCGGGTATTCCGATGATCGCCGCCGTGGGGGCCCCATCGAGTCTGGCGGTGGAACTCGCGCAGCAATTCGATCTCACACTCGTCGGGTTTGTGCGCGATGACCGTTGCAACGCGTACAGTGGCACGTGGCGTCTACGTGGAGACACACCATGAGCGAAGAGCACCAGCATCACGGCAACCCGTCGCACCTGAGCCCCGAAGTTCTCGACGACGCGATCCGTATCGGGCCGCCGTCGTCGTATGCCGGCGGCGTGCCATCGGTTGCGGTTGCGCTCACGATGGCGGTGAAGCAGATGGGTGTGGCCCGCACGGTCACCTCGCTGCTCGACCTCAATCAGACCGCAGGGTTTGACTGCCCGGGGTGTGCCTGGCCAGACCCTGAAGGCGAGCGATCCCGCTTTGAGTTTTGTGAAAACGGGGCGAAGGCGGTGGCCGAGGAGGCGACCACGGAACGGATCACCGCCGCGTTCTTCGCGGAACACTCGGTGGCCGAGCTGGCTGAACAGAGCGACTACTGGCTGGGCAAGCGTGGCCGTCTGACGGAGCCGATGTACCTCCCGCCCGGCGGCACACACTACGAGCCCATCACATGGGATGCGGCGTTTGCGCTGATCGGCCGCGAACTCAACGCGCTGGCCTCGCCCAATGACGCCGTGTTTTACACGTCGGGGCGCACCAGCAATGAGGCCGCCTTTCTTTATCAGCTGTTTGTCCGGCAATTCGGTACCAACAACCTGCCCGACTGCTCCAACATGTGCCACGAGTCCAGTGGCGTTGGCATGCTCGAGTCGCTTGGCACGGGCAAAGGCTCCGTGTCCCTCGCCGACTTTGATCTGGCCGATTGCATTTTGGTGATCGGTCAGAACCCCGGAACGAATCATCCGCGCATGCTCTCCACGCTGCAACGCGCCGCACGGCGCGGGTGCCGCATTGTGAGCATCAATCCGCTGGAGGAATCAGGGCTGAAGCGCTTCCGGCATCCGCAGGAAGTTTCCGGGATGCTGGGCGCCGGTACGGCGCTCGCCACCGACTATGTGCCGGTGCGCATCAATGGCGATGTGGCACTCTTGAAGGGCATTCAGAAAGCCATGCTTGAGTCTCACGCAGACCGCATCGACCGCGCCTTTATCATGGACCACACGGATGGCTTTTCGGCGTATGCCGAGGATCTGGCCGCCGCGTCGTGGCCGGACATTACCGCCAGCTCCGGGATTGCCGAAACGCGGATTCGCGAACTGGCCGCCATCATTGCGTCCTCGAGGGCGATGATCTGTTGCTGGGCAATGGGCGTCACGCAGCACGAGAATGCCGTGGCCAACGTGCAAGAGATCGTGAATCTGTTGCTGCTGGGTGGCCATGTGGGGAAACCCGGAGCGGGCGCCTGCCCCGTGCGTGGGCACAGCAACGTGCAGGGTGACCGCACCATGGGCATCTGGGAGCGGCCCACCGCCTCGTTCCTCAGTCGGCTGGGTGCGGAATTCGACTTTACACCGCCCGCCGCGCACGGCTTTGATGTGGTGCATGCCATTCACGCCATGCACGAGCAACGCGCGCGGGTGTTTATCGCCCTCGGCGGTAACTTTTTATCGGCCACGCCGGATACCGCCTTCACCGCACAGGCGCTGCAGCGCTGTCGCCTCACGGTGCAGGTCTCCACCAAACTGAACCGATCGCATCTCATTACGGGTGAGCATGCCCTGATCCTCCCCTGCCTCGGACGCACGGAGCGCGATCTGCAAGCCAGTGGCGCGCAGTTTGTTACGGTGGAGGACTCCATGGGGATTGTGCACGGATCGCATGGGCATCTGGCGCCGGCGTCCGAGCAGCTCCGCAGCGAACCGGCGATTGTGGCGGGGATGGCGCAGGCCACGCTTGGCGTGGACTGGCGTGGCTTCATTGCGAACTACGACACCATTCGGGACCGCATCGCCCGTGTGATTCCCGGTTTTGACGACCTCAACCGGCGGGTCCGTGAACGGAGTGGGTTTGCCCTGCCCCATGCCGTGCGCGACCGGCGTGAGTTTGCCACCGCCAGCGGGCGGGCCCGGTTCATGATTCATCCCATTCCGCGCTTCTCCCTGGAGCCCGGTCAGCTGGTCATGATGACCATCCGCACGCACGATCAATTCAACACCACGATCTACGGGCTCGATGACCGCTACCGCGGCATCAGTCAGGGCCGTCGGGTGGTGCTGCTCAATGCGGACGACATCGCGGCGCAGGGATTCGTGGACGGTGACACGGTTGACTTAGTCAGCCACTTTCGTGGGCAGCAGCGCCGCGCACGGAATTTCCGCATCGTGACCTACGCTATCCCGGTCGGCTGTGCCGCCACGTACTTTCCCGAGACGAATGTGCTGGTCCCCATTGAAAGCGTGGCCACCGGAAGCCGAACACCCACCTCGAAATCGGTAATCATCACCATGGAGCGGGTGGGCGTCACCGCCCACCACGATGCCTGAGACACCGCTGGCGCCGCTGGTGGGGTTGGTGCTCACGGGGGGACAGAGTTCGCGCATGGGTCGCGACAAAGCGAGTATCGTGTATCACCATGCCCCCCAGTGGCAGCATGCAGGCGCGCTGCTCGCCGCCTGTGGCGTTGAGCCGTTCTGGTCGTGCCATGCGCAACAGGCGGAGGAGTGGGAGCTGGGCGACCGGGCGATTCACGACGTGGTACCCGGGCATGGGCCGGCCAGCGGCTTACACGCCGCGTTTTCGCGGGGGGACTGGGTAGCGTGGCTTGTGCTGGGCTGTGACTATCCGTGGCTCGAGGCACAAGACCTGCAAGGTTTGGTGGATGCACGCTCCCCGACGGTGGAAGCGGTGACCTACGCGCATCCCGCAACGCAGCAGATCGAGCCGTTGATCTCACTGTGGGAGCCGGCGGCTCAACAACGCTTCCTACGCGCGTTTGCCGGCGGGGAAGACAGTCCGCGCCGGGTATTGGGGCAATGCGCACTGCAGCGGCTTACGCCTCGTATGCCGCCGCGGCTGGAAAACCGAAACCGCAGCTGATGGACCAGCTCGGTTGTTGCGCTCCGCCCGCATCGGCGTGACGGCCGACCCGGTCAGGGCTTTGTAATATGTGCATACTAGTATATCTTGATAAATCAGGATGGCATCGTCGGCAGCCGTCCGCGTCCCCCGCTCGTGAGGTGTGGTATGCTGGTCCGCCAAGTCGTTGATCCAACGCTCGCCCAGTACGCGTACCTGATCGGGTGCCCGCGCACGGGGGAGGCGATTCTGTTCGACCCCGAACGCGACATCGATCGCTATCTCGAGCTGGCAGCGCGCCATAAGCTGCGGATTGTGGCGGCGGCCGATACGCACATTCATGCCGACTACCTGTCGGGGCTGCGGGAGTTTGCGGAGCGCGGTATCACGGTGTACGCCAGCGGTGAGGGGGGCGATGATTGGCGCTATGAGTGGCTGATCGGATCCACCTACCCGCATCAGCTGGTGCATCACGGCGATCAGTTCCGGGTGGGGAACATCGGTTTCACCGTGCTGCATACGCCCGGTCACACGCCAGAGCACGTCTGCTACACTGTGGTGGATCACGGGAGTGGCGCCAACGAACCCATCGGCGTGATCACCGGCGACTTCGTCTTTGTTGGAGATCTGGGGCGCCCCGATCTGCTGGAGCAAGCGGCTGGTGCCGTTGGCGCGATGGAGCCCAGTGCACGGCAGCTGTTTCACTCGCTCAGCGTTTTGCACGCCCTACCGGAGCACGCCCAGATCTGGCCAGCCCACGGTGCGGGGAGCGCCTGCGGGAAGTCGCTTGGGGATGTCCCTACGTCAACGGTGGGCTACGAGCGGCGCTTCAATCCCGCGGTGCAAGCGGCCACCTCCGAGGACGCGTTTGTGGACTACATCCTCAGTGGCCAGCCAGAGCCGCCGATGTACTTCGCCCGCATGAAGCGCGACAATCGAGTGGGGCCGCGTGTTATCGGCAACGTCCCAACCGTTCCCCATCTACCGGTTGCGGAACTGGGAACGCTGGGAGGTCGGAGCGATGTCGCGGTGCTCGATACACGCCCGCGCACCGCATTTCTCGCCGCGCATTTGCCCAAGTCGCTGTTGTGCGAGCTCGACTTTCAGTTCGTCACCATCGCGGGCTCCTACGTGGAGGAGAACGTGCCGATCTATCTGGTTATTGCCCCCGACCAACTGGACGGAGCCGTGCGCAGCCTCATCCGCATCGGCCTGGACGATATCCGCGGGTACGTGACCCCTGACGAACTGACGGCGTACCTACGCGAGAGTGGCAACGCCGCGCGCATTGCGTCCATCGACATGGCCGCGCTTGGCGCGCGACGTAAGGCGGGCAACGTGCGGGTGCTGGATGTCCGTGGCAAGGTGGACTACGACGCGTCGCATATTCCCGGCGCGCTCAACATTGCGCACCCTCGGCTTCTCGTCCGCCTCGCCGAAATCCCCCGCGACCAGCCGGTGTTGGTACACTGCGCAAGCGGTGCGCGCGCGGCGCACGCCGTGGCGCTGTTAGAGCGCCATGGTTACGACGTCGTGCATGTTGGCGACCTGTATGCGAACTGGCACGCGACCAGTGAGGCGCCCGCCTAACCCATTCTGCGGGCGTTGTACAAGACAGGGCGGCCGGGCAATAACGCCGGCCGCCCTGTCTCGTTGCACGATTACCAGGCCCGTTCCGCGCCGGTCCAATCCAGAAAGCTTCCGGATTTCTCGCGCGGCAACCGCTCCATCTGACTCAACAGCCCCATCGCCGCTTCATCAATGGGCACACGGAACGCCGGCCCATCCGGGGTGGTTGCGAAGTGCCCGGGGTTGCCCAACAGGAGCACGATCCGCTGGTCGCTGAGGTCATGCGCGAGCGCCCGCATGTGCATGTGCAAGGCCGCACTGCTGGCGCAGGTGGCGTAATCTCCGCCTTGGGTTTTGCCGCTGAGGGAGCCGAGCCAACTGCTCACCACCAGCACACGCGCGCCTTCGCGGTTCGCCAAAAATGGTAACAACGTGCGTACCAGCAGCAACGGCGCCACGGCATGCCGACGATAGTGCTCGGCCAATCCGGTGCCGGATAGTGTGGAGAGTGTTTCGTCGCGCTCGAGGTCGGCCAGCTTCTCATGCTGGCCCGGCTCGGCGGGCGCAATGATGAGCTGATCCAGCCTGTCGGTGAGTCCCTCCAGCACGGGTACGGCGTCGGCTACGAGTGACGGATCGGCGGGATCGAGCGCCAGCAGCTCCAAGCCGCCAAACTCTGCGCGCAAGTCCGCGAGCACCGGCACCCGCGCGGGATTTCGCGCTGCCGCGTACACCGTATCACCGCGCAGGAGACACTGCCGCACCAGTTCCACGCCAAATGGGCGAGCGGCGCCGGTGATTAACGTGCGGCGCGGGGAGACCATGGCGCTCACGACATGCTCCCGTGCATCTCGCGCAACACCGCGTCTACGGCGCGAACCGACGGCTCGATTTCGATCGGGCGATTGGCCCGCACCTCGTCATCACGTTGGTGCAATTCCACGAGCATGCCGGGATCCTTGAGTACGTGTCCAGTTAACACCGCCACGACGGTGTCATGAGTGCCGATGATACCATCGCGCACCAGCTGACGCACCCCCGCCACACTCGCGGCGCTGGCCGGTTCGCACCCCACCCCGGCACCATCGATGGTCAGCTTGGCATCGATGATGGCCTGGTCGTCCGCCGTGATTACGATGCCATTCGTTTCGCGAATGGCACGCACGGCGCGATCCCACGACGCCGGGTCACCAATGCGAATCGCGGTTGCAATGGTTTCGGCTTGCACCGTATAGCGGGCAGCAAAATCCTCCCGAAAGGCACGGGCAAACGGGGCCGCCCCCGCCGCCTGCACACTCACCAGGCGCGGCATCTTGGTGATAAGCCCAAGCGCGTTCGCTTCCCGTAGCGCCTTACCGAAGGCGGCCGTGTTTCCCAGATTCCCCGCAGGGAGCACGATAAAATCCGGGGCGTTCCATCCCAACTGCTGCAACAGCTCAAACACAATGGTTTTCTGCCCTTCCACACGCCATGGATTGATGGAATTCAGCAGATAAATGCCAAGCTCCCGCGACGCCTGCTGCACCAACTTTAAGCAAGCATCGAAGTCCCCCTTGACCAGCAGCGTACGCGCCCCGTACGCGAGTGTTTGCGCCAACTTTCCCAGCGCAATCTTCCCGGCAGGAACAAACACGAGTCCCGGGATACCGGCCTGTGCCGCATACGACGCGAGGGCCGCCGAGGTGTTGCCCGTGCTGGCGCACGCCACCGCGCGCGCGCCGATGCGCACCGCCTGCGTGGTGCCCACCGTCATGCCGCGGTCTTTGAACGATCCCGTAGGATTGTGCCCCTCATGCTTGATGAGCAGGCCCTCGCAACCGGTGTAGCGCGAGATCGCCGCGCGCGACAACAGCGGGGTGTTCCCCTCAGGATGACTGACGATGGATGGACCAGCCCCCGGCATCACCAGCGACTCGAAGCGCCACACGCCTGAGGCATGCCCCAACGGACGCGCACAGCAGTGCTGCTCGAACTGCTGTTTGATAGCCGTTGCCGAGAGGGTGGCACCACCTGCGTCGCGCGGCGGTGCATGAATGATCTCCAGAAGCCCCCCGCACCGCGGACAGTCGGGGGCCGCGTCGAGGGGCGACAGCAGCTGTGCACAGGCAGCACATCGCTGCACACTCTGCTCCGCGTGCATCGGCAACCCCGTCACGCCAGCCGGAAGAAAGAGCGCATCGAGCGGCAACGGATGACTCGCAGGCGTGGTCATGACGGCGTCAGCTGGAGAATGTCGTTGAGCACACCGGCGGCGGTTACCGCTGGCCCAGCCCCGGGACCGGTGATCACCAGGGGATGCTCGCGATAGCGCATGGTGGTAAACACAATTTGGTTATCGGTCCCACGTAATCCCGCCAACGGATGGGTCAGTGGTACCGCCTGCAACCCCACCTGTACCGTCCGCGCATTGGCTCGCAGGACGTAGCGCAACGCGCGCTGCCGCCGCGTAGCCGCCGCAAACCGCTCGCTCCAGGCCGCGTCTTGTTGCTCCAGCGTGGCCAGGAACTTGGGCAGCGGCAGGCGGCGATAAGCCGCCGGCACCAGCGACTCCACCGAGACATCGTGGAGATCACCATCAAAGCCCATCATCCGCGCGAGAATCAGTGCTTTGCGCGCGACATCCATGCCGGAGAGGTCATCGCGGGGATCAGGCTCGGTAAAACCACGCGACATGGCATCGCGCAGCGACGCACTGAAGAGGCGCCCTTTGCCGATCTCGGTAAGGAGAAAGCCCAGCGTACCCGACGTACACCCCTCAATGCGGAGCACGGTGTCACCGGTTTCCACCAGCTTCGCGTAGCTGTCCATGACCGGCAGCCCGGCACCAACCGTAGTTTCGTGCAGCAACCGCGAGCCATGGGTAGCCGCAAGCGCCCGCAGCGACGCCACCTCTACGCGCGACGCCGAAAGCGGCCGCTTGTTGGCCATGACGATGTCCATCTTGGCGGTAATCGCGGCCCGAATCGCCGGCAGTGTTTCGTGCGCGGTCACGTCCACCAGCACGGCGCGCGACAGGGCATGGGTGCCCATATGGGCCACCGCGTCTGCGGCCGTTGCCGCCCGCCCGCCACGCATCGTTGCTAAGGCGCCCCCCGCTTCCTTCGCCTGCGCGTATCGGGCGAGCTGACGCATGGTGAGTCCCTCCGCCTCGAACACAAACCCGCTGCGATCGATGAGGCCGACCACGGTGGGTTTCACACGACGCCGTATCCGCGGCAGCATGCGCAACAGTTCGCGTCCGATCAATCCGACGCCCAGCAGCACCACGTCCAGCCGATCCTCTTCCCGCAGCCCACCGCCACCGATCTTGTCGAGCTGAAATTCATCATGCACTGCGCGCGCGGCCACTTCGGCATCGGCCTCCGCCAAGACGACCGAGATATTCAGTTCACTGGAGCCCTGAGCGATGGCCACGATGTTCACGCCAGCGGTGGACAACGAGGTGAACATCCGTGAAGCGATTCCCGGCGAACCCGCCATGCCGAGGCCCACCACGGCCAGCGTTGCCATCCCGTGCTGCACATCCATGCCCTCAAGTTCGCGGCGCGAGAGCTCGAGAGAAAACGCCTGCTCCAGCGCCACCCGTGCATCAGCCCCGCATTCCGCCGGCACACACAGGCAGATGGAGTGTTCGGAAGAGGCCTGCGAAATCAACGTGACCGAAATCCCCGCCTGCTGCAGCGCCGCGAAGGTGCGGGCGGCAATGCCCGGCACGCCGAGCATGCCATTGCCCGTGATGGTGACCAGGGCCTGACGGCGCACCACGGACAACGCCTTCACGGGATATCGCGACAGCGTATGGCGAACGGAGATCTCGGTGCCCTGAGCGGTGGGATCGGCGAAGGGGCGCACAAACACGGGAACCCGCATGCGCGCGAGCGGGATGAGGGCGCGGGGATGCAGCACCTTGGCCCCGTAGTACGCGAGCTCCGCGGCTTCGCGCACATTGAGCTGTGGTACGACGCGCGCACTCGGAACCAACCGCGGATCGGTGGTCATCAATCCGGGGACGTCTTTCCAGAGGGTGATGCGCTGCGCGCGTAGCGCGCGCCCCAGCACGGTGGCCGTGAGATCGCTGCCACCGCGCCCCAGCGTAACCAATGCGCCATCCTCCGTTCCCCCCACGAATCCGGGGACCACCGGAAGCACGCCCTGCGTGAGCAACGGTCCGAGTTGCGCAGGCACCGCCCGATCGGTTGCGGTGAGGTCGGGAAAGGCTCCGCCAAACACCCCGTCGGTCCGAATGAGCGTCGCCGCTTCCACGTAGGCCGCCTTCGCGCCGCGCGCCGCGAGCCCGGCCGCCACCAGACGCGCGGAGAGTTGCTCGCCCCGCACCACCAAGAAATCCTTTGTACGCGGCGTCAACTCACGGAGGCTGGCCACGCCGTGCAGAAGCGTCCGGAGCTCTGTGAACGCCAGCTCCAGGTCGCGAAGCAGGCGCAACCGCAACCGCCTATTCCCCACAATGCCTTCCGCAACGGCCGCGTGTCGCTGATGCAGCGCCGTGACCTGCGCATCAACGGTGCCGACGTCCCCCCTCCGAGCCGACTCGGCCAGCGCGAGCAGTGCGTCGGTGACACCGGCCAATGCCGACACCACGGTCACCACCCGGGTTGGGCGCGGCATGCGGATGAGCTCGATCGCGTGGCGTACGGCTGCCGCGTCCGCCAAGGACGCCCCGCCGAACTTGAACACCTCAATCGCGGTGGCGCGCGAGGCCGTCGCGCGCGAGGCGGTTGAGCCTGTGACGGCGGAGCCCGAGACGGTGCGGGAGCGCAGAGGCGACATAAGTCGGCGAAAAGGGGTGCGATCGGACGCGCCAGTCCAACGGGCGCGTGGCCACACGTGGGCCCGCTGCACTCTACTCCGAGCCGGTTCACCTGTCCACACCAGCGCGCACTGGCATAGCTTTCATGAGCGTTCGTCGCGCAACCATTCCGGGTTGCGCACCGGTCCCGTGTTCCCGTGGATATGACTGCACCTGTCGATACTGTACCTGCCCTACCCACTCCTGCGTCGGTTGCGCTGCCTGCGCGACTTTCGGGACTCGAGCAGCTCGCGCGGAATCTCGCGTGGAGCTGGAATCGTGACGCACGGATGCTCTTCCGGGAAATCGACGAAAGTCTCTGGCACCGCCTGCGGCACAATCCCATCCACCTGCTGCAGCTGGTGGCGCCCGAGCGACTCCGTCACCTTGCCGACGACGCCGTCTTCTGCGCCCGCTATGATCGTGCCATGCACTGGTTGGCCGGGGAGCGGTCAGACGAACACACGTGGTATAGCCGCACCTTCCCGGAGTTGCGTGGCCAGACCGTTGCCTATTTCTGCGCCGAGTTCGGCGTGCATAACTCCGTACCCATTTATTCCGGTGGCCTTGGCGTCTTAGCCGGTGACCACCTGAAAACCGCCTCGGATCTCGGCATCCCGCTGGTCGCCGTTGGCATTTTGTATCGCCAAGGCTATTTCGATCAACACATCCGCGTGGATGGATGGCAGGAGGATTCCAATGATGCCATCAACTTCAACACCGTGCCGATCGACCCGTTGCCGGGGAAAGACGGGGCGCAGCATCTGATCACGGTGAATACGTTCGGTCGGGATGTTCACATCCGCGTCTGGAAGATGCAGGTGGGACGCGTGCCCGTGTATCTGCTGGACTCCGATCTTCCCGAGAACCATCCGGAGGATCGCCCGTTACTCTCGAAATTGTACTCCGGTGGCCCCGCCATGCGGTTGCGTCAGGAGTGGTTGCTTGGGGTCGGTGGGGTTCGTGCCCTGCGTGCACTGGGCATTGCACCAGCGGCCTGGCATGCCAACGAAGGCCACGCGGCCTTCATGATGGTGGAGCGCGTGCGAGAGCTGTGCGTGGCCGGACAGTCGTATGAGGAGGCGGTGAAGCAGGTGCGCAACTGCAGCGTATTCACCACGCATACCCCGGTGCCCGCCGGACATGACCACTTTGCCGTGAGCGAAGTGCGGCAGTGCGCCAATGGATATTGGCAAGAGATGGGCATCGACGCGGACACGTTTCTGCGCGTTGGGTATATGCCGGAGTCAGGCGCCGGTGTGTACCACATGACCGCCGCCTCCGTCCGGCTGTCGCGACGTGTGAACGCGGTGTCGCGCCGCCATGGCATTGTCACCCGCGAGATGAGCCGTTCACTCTGGAACGGCCGCGCGGCGGAGCACATTCCCGTGGGGCATGTGACCAACGGGGTGCACCTGGCCACGTGGATGGCCAATCCCATCATGAAGCTGCTGGATGACCACCTCGGACCGGCGTGGGGACACAGCGCCGATCCTGCCCTCTGGGAACAGGTGCTCACGCTGGATGACGACGCGCTGTGGACCACGCACACGCGGCTCAAAGACACGCTCATGCGACTCGTGCGCGAAGAGGCGCGCCGCGCCTTTGCGCGGCAGCAACTTGATGCCACGCAGCTCGTCGGCGCCGGCATCCTGCTTGACCCGAACACCTTAACCATTGGGTTTGCGCGTCGTTTCGCTACCTACAAGCGTGCCGACTTGATCTTCCGTGATGTGGAACGATTACGGAAGCTGGTCACCAATGTGCAACGCCCCGTTCAGATCGTCTTTGCCGGCAAGGCGCATCCCGCGGATAATCCAGGCAAGCAGGTGCTGCAGAACGTGTATCACTTCACACGGGACCCACGATTTGAAGGGCGCGTAGCCTTCGTGGAAGACTACGGCATGCATCTGGCGCACCTGCTCGTGCAGGGCGTTGACCTCTGGATGAATCTTCCGCGGGTCCCGCTGGAAGCATCGGGCACCAGTGGGATGAAGGCCGCGCTCAACGGCGTCCCGCAGCTTTCCACGATTGACGGCTGGTGGGAGGAGGGATACGAAGAGAACAACGGCTGGGCGATTACCCCGGAGGAGGACGACGATGCAGGCGTCCGCACCTCCAACCGCCTGTATGAGCTGCTCGAGCAGGAAGTCGTCCCTCGCTTTTACGACGTCGATCAACATGAGCTGCCCCGTCGATGGCTGGCCACGATGAAGCACGCAATTCGTGTCGCCGGCCAGCAATTCACGGCGCGGCGCATGGTTGAGCAGTATGCGCGCGCGTACTACGCGCCCTCCATATTGGGCGACGCGCTCCCCGACGATCCACCAGTCGCATAACGCATTCGGTGATGCTCACTCATGCCACTCCCCCGTCCAGTCACGAGGCGCCCGATGTCGGGGTGCCCGTGATGCCGGTACCGGAGGATGGCACTCCGACGATTGTACATCTCACGTCGGAGTACAGTCCATTTGCCAGAACGGGTGGGCTCGCCGAGGCCGTGATGGGCTTAGCGAGCCATCAGAAACAGGGAGGCGCGAACGTGGTGGTGTTCGTGCCGCTCTACCGTTCGGTGCGCGACCACGCACCGGACCTTGCACCACTTGGCCGCCCCATTCAGGTGGACCTCGGATTCCGCAGTGAGGAGGTGCGCTTCTTCCGCGAAGTGCCCTCTCCGGCAGGGCCGAAGGTGGTGTTTGTGGACATCCCATCCGCCTTTTCGCGCAACGGCTTGTACGGGGAGGGAGGGCGCGACTATGCCGACAACGCCCGACGCTTTGCGCTGTTCTCGCGGGCCGTCCTTGATGGGATTCCGCGACTCATCGCCGGGCCCGTGTTGGTGCACGCACACGACTGGCACACCGCGTTGGCGCTCATGTACATGCGTTGCTACAGCGACCTGGCGGCACGGTATGCGACCACGCCAACCGTGTTGTCGGTACACAACGCAGGGTATCAGGGGCACTTTCCCCCATCGCTGCTGAACGACTGCGGTATCCCCCCTGAGGTGTACACGTATCAGCATTTGGAGTGGTACGACCGGATCAACTTGCTCAAGGGTGGTCTGACCTTCGCGGATATGGTCGTCACGGTGAGTCCCACCCATGCACAGGAATTACGGACGCCCAACGGTGGCTTTGGGCTGCACGAGGTGTTTCAGTGGCTTGGTAACCGGTTCGTGGGCATCACCAACGGGATTGACCAGACGGTATGGGATCCCAGCACCGACGAGCAGATCACGGCGAACTATTCGCCGAATGATCCGTGGAACAAGAGTCGCTGCAAAGCCGCGTTGCAACGGTCGTTCGGCCTGCCGCAGCGGAAGCGGATTCCGTTATTCGGATTAACGGGACGTATGGTTGCACAGAAGGGGCTTGATCTCATCCTGGCGTCCCAGCTCATCTGGAACCTCGATGCGCAATTCGTTTTCCTCGGTGCCGGCGATGCGCGCTACGAACATGCGCTGTTGGCCCTTGCCCGGGCGCGCCCACAACATGTCGGGGTGCAGCTCAACTTTACCGACCGCCTCGAGCATCGATTGATGGCAGGCGCCGACATGTTCCTGATGCCGTCGCAGTACGAACCGTGTGGGCTCACGCAAATGCGTGCCCAGCGCTACGGCGCGCTGCCAATTGGCCGCCGTGTGGGTGGGATTGCGGATACCGTACAAGACGACCACACGGGATTTCTGTTCGATGACTTTCAACCGGCTGCGCTGGACCGGGCTATCTCGCGGGCGTTAGCCCGTTTCGCCGACCCTCGGGAGTGGGCCCCACGCATGTCTGCCGCCATGCAACAGGATTTCGGATGGCAGCGCTCTGCCGAACGGTACGCGCAGCTGTACCGACAGGCGATCGGGATCGCGGCGAGCCGTCGCTGATGCACTCCCTCATTATTCACCATCACCTGTACCAGCCGCCGCGCGAAGACCCTTGGCTTGAGGAGGTGCCGAATGAACCATCGGCCGCCCCCGATCATGACTGGAACGCGCGGATTAATCGCGAATGCTATGCCCGCCTCGCCGCGGCCGAAGCGCACCTGCGCGATCAACGCGCGGCCAGCCGTGATCCTGACGCGCGCGCCGGCATCGCGCGCATCGTCAACCTGTATGCCTGGTGCTCCTTCGACGTGGGCGCCACGCTCTGCGAATGGCTGGACGCGGAAGCCCCGGCAACAATGCGGGCCATGCAGGAAGGCGATGCAGCCAGTGTTCGCCGGTGGGGACATGGGAACGCGATCGCCGCACCGTACCATCATGTCATCCTTCCTTTGGCGTCGCCACGTGAGCGCACCGCCGAAATCCGATGGGGGATTCGGGATTTCCAACGGCGCTTTCGACGGCAGCCGGAAGGGATGTGGTTGCCGGAATGTGCCGCGGATGACGACACGCTGGACGCGGTGGCGAAGGAAGGCATCGCCTACACGATTCTCGCGCCGTATCAGGTGCATGGGCACGACGGCAGCGGGATGCCGGTGCGTTGGCGGGGTGCCTCGGGTCGGACGCTCACCATCCTGCCCTATGACGGTTCGCTCGCTGGCGACGTGGCCTTCGGCGGGTTGCTGCGTGACGCTCCCGCGTTAGCACGCCGGCTTTCCCCGGATCGTGAAGCGAGCGACGCGCGCGCACCGCACTGCACCACGCTGGCCACGGACGGTGAGACCTTCGGCCATCACCATGCGGGTGGCGAGTCCGCGCTCACCGACGCGTTGTCCATGGTGGTGCAGCAGGCGCGTTCGCGCGTGACCAACAGTGCCGCGCTGGTCGCGATGTTCCCACCAACCACCAACGTGCGCTTGGTGTCGCCGAGTGCGTGGAGCTGCGCACACGGCGTGGAACGATGGCGCAGCAACTGCGGCTGCCGTCTCGATGGCAGCAAGCCACCGGCCCAACAGTGGCGCGGGCCCTTACGCGCCGCGATTGAACGGCTCGCCCGCTACACACACGAGGTGTTTGAGCACGAGGGACGCACGCTCTTTCGCGACGATCCCTGGGAGGTACGCGATCGGTATGGCGAGGTGGTCGCGCAGGATGGCGAGGAACTGGCGGCGTTTGTGCAGCGCGAACTCCACCCCGAGGCCACGGCGGCGCAACAGCAACGGGGGCGCGAATTGCTTGAGCTTGCACGGGCCACGATGCGCACCTTTACCTCGTGCGCGTGGTTCTTTGATGAGGTCGATCGCATTGAGGTGCGGCAGGTCTTGCGCTACGCCGCGCGGTCGATTGAGCTGTCCGGCTATGCATCACGGCTGATACCGGAGTTCATTCAGTGGCTTGCCCCGGCAACCAGTGGTGCCCCTCACGCCGGCACGGCGAGTGAGCTGTTTGTGCGCGAGGCGCTGCCGCATCGTGATGCCACGGTGTGCGCCGCGGCCGCGGCCATGGCCTGTGCCGCACAGCACATCCCAATCGCGCGCATTGCCACCTTCGACGTGACCATCACCCCGGCAACCGAGCCGATGCACGCGACGTGGCACGCGCGCCTCGTGCATCGCCGCACGGGCGTGATCCGCACGTTTGACGGACAGGTGCACGGCATGGGGCCCAGCCTCTCCGTTGACGTGGCGGAGACGGACGCAACGCACCGCACCATCCATCAGGTGCATGTGCACGAGTTTCCGGAATCGGTTGCGCGTGTGCTGCTTCGTCCTCTGGCGCTCGCCGACGCATCGCTCCTCAGCGACGTCCCGTTACGGCGTTGACGACGAGGCGCTCCAGCGCCACCGAAGTCCCACGTACACCTGGCGGG
Organism: Gemmatimonadota bacterium; assembly: GCA_947463135.1. Classification (GTDB taxonomy): domain Bacteria; phylum Gemmatimonadota; class Gemmatimonadetes; order Gemmatimonadales; family Gemmatimonadaceae; genus Gemmatimonas. The sequence continues at coordinate 63,924 of CANHTA010000001.1, read as the reverse complement.
CAAAGGCCGGGGTCCACAGTTCGGGCTGCTGATTCAGCAGATTGTTCACACCACCCGAGGCTTCGAGCTCGCGTGTGATGGCCAACCGCAGTTGGGTATCGACCGACAGCAACGCCCCCTGACGGCCGATAATGCCGCTCTCGGTGGAGAATGGCCCCGTAATCGGTGCCCCGCTCGGTATGCCAATCAACGGCGCGTTGCCGGTATACCGTATCGACGCATCGCCCGAGAGCCCGTGACGGACCCGCCACTCGTGCGCCGCTCGCACGCGTGCCGTATGCGTTGCACGGCGGCTTAGCGGAAGTCCCGCGTTGAGGTCGCGCGCGCGAAGAAAATCATACCCCACAGTGAGCTCGGTGGCCCCAACACGTCCCTGCGCGTTGAGTTCCACACCCTGCGTACGAGCCCGCGCCACATTCACATAGCGATAGGACTGAAACCCCGCCGCGTTGTCCCCTTCATAGCGCCAGTCGACCAGCCCCGACACGTCGTTGCGGTATGCCTCGACATCGATGGAGAGCGACGTGCTCGGCGCCCATGTACCACCCAGGCTTGTGCTCCACGAGCTCTCAGGCAGCAGATCCGGATTCCCGGACAGCGTGTAGCCCCCGGCTGGATTCGTGAACGTGTACCGGATTTCTTTGAAGCCTGGGGCCCGAAATCCACGGGCCACATTGCTCCGCACGCGCACGCCCGACGAGGCTTGCCACGCCACACCAATCGACGGATTGGCACTACTTCCCCAGAGTGTACTGCTGGTGTGCCGCGCCCCAGCGGTCATCAGCAGGGGCCCGACCGTCCACGCGTCACGCGCAAATACCTCGGTGACCTGCTCCGCCGCACTATCCCCAGTCACTTTCCGGGGGGCCACCAGCGTGCGATGCGACCGCTGAGCGCCCACGTCAAGCGCATGCCTCCCCACCACGCGCGTGTACGACAGCAGAAACCGCTCCTGGCGCTCACGCTGCTCCAGAGAATCCGCCGAGCCCTGAATGGGCAACAAGCCACGCGACTGCCGGTACTGATACACAAAGCGCTGCACAAAGGCGCGCGCCCGCAGATTCCCTCCCCCCAACGGCCCGCGGGCTTCGGCAAACCCTTGCCCGCCCCGGTTATCAATGAAGCCGTTGAAGGCGGTATTCACGGGAAAGCGCTGACGCTCCTGTGATCCCTGCATATCCAACCGCAGCGTCCACTGGTTGGGCAGCGCATACCGGACATCACTGCGCACATCATAGATGCGGTTGAAAGTGGACCCCACCGCATTGTAGCCGGTGAGGCGGTCGGATTGACGCCAACCGCCATTCACGCGATAGCCAAGCTTCCCCACCGTTTGACTCACCCCCACCGACGACTCCTGACGCCCGAGACCACCGTCGCGAGCTACCGCATCGATGGTCAGCCGCGTGGTGGGCGCCGCCTGTACCAGATTGATGACGCCCCCCAAGGCATCGCTGCCGAACTCCACGCTTGAGGGCCCTTTGGTCACTTCGATACGCTCGGTGGCAATCGTGCTCAGTCGTCCAATGTCGCGACTTTCCATCAGTGCCCCTGCCACCGGTTCGCCATCCACCAGCACCAACACCCGCGAATCGTCAAAGCCGCGAATGGAGATAGACGTTTTTGATGGAGGCGCAGGAAGCTCCTGCAATCCGGGCAGCTGACGGAGTATTTGATTCGCCGACACCGCCGCGACGGCCTCCAATTCCTTCCGGCTGATTACCGTGACACTCCGTGGCGACTCACTCGCTCGAATGACGCGCTGTCCCATGGTGGTGGTGAACACCGGGAGGACCGTAGCGAGCGGAACCAAGGTGATGCGCAAGGTGGGACCGGTAACAACCAGACGCCGCTCAGCAAAGCCGAGCGCACGCACCTGAAGCGAGTCGCCCACCGCCGCCACCAGGCGAAAGGCACCAGCGGCATCCGTGCGAGCACGGACACCAGTGCGCCCGACACGGAGCTCGGCCAACATCACCGGCGTACCGTCGGATTGCGCGAGGACCGTGCCGGCGACGGTTATCTGTGCTGTTACCGCTGCGGTCCCCTGCGGTAGCGCCGCCGACTGCGCCGACGCCGCGCTCCGCGCCATCACCAGCAACAGCAGCGCCTGTCGAAGGCGGGAAGCGAGACACGCGCTCCCGCCACGCCGCCCCGGGCGGCGCCGAACGCCGGTCATTGAATGCGGGCGTAGCGAATGGTGGGAAACCCGGCGACGCCGGTGTTGCTGTAGTAATCGGTAATCTGCAGCTTGAAGATGCGCGTGCCGGACTTCACCAAGTAGGTATTGAACGCCGGGTGGAGTCGATCATTCCCCTGCAAGTTGTACCGGAACGGTGCCGCCTTATCGAGCACAGAGTTCGGGATCGGTCCAACCAAGGTGGACAAGAAGGTGGCGAACTGCGGGGCATCGCTGGCCACCGTGGCGTTGGCAAAGGTGGGTGACGTTGGCCCCGGATACGTACCGGCATTGCACGCCACGTTCGGCACGAGTGAGAGTTGGTTGGCCGCCGGGTTAAACTCGAGGTCCCAGTTGCAGCCACCGCCCGTTACCACCGCATTGGTGGCAAAACTGATTTGCCGGACAGCGCCAGCCGGCGCAATCGCGAGCGTCTGCACCGCCCCCAGGGTGCTGCCAGATTGCAGACGAGACTCGAGATACAGCGTGTCAACGGCAAAAGCAGGGGTAAACTTGATGCGCGTAGCGCGGAAGAGCGCAAAACTCCCGTTAGCCAAACGCAGCTTCCAGTAATTCGCCGCGTTGGCGGTGGGAATACCGCTCAAGTTGAGATAGCCCTGTCGGTTTTCCGTGAGCCGATCGGTCTGGAACCGGTCGTCGGCGGGGATGGGGATTAGGCCAGCCCTGATAGCATCGAACTCGCTGAGCGTGTTCGCCGTGGTGAATGCCAGCACCTGTGCGTCCGTGGCAGTCTTGTTGTTCTCGAGCGCCACGCCAAGCACGTTTTTGCTGGTTGCACCACCGATAGCTGGCGAATTGAGTCGCACTTCATATCGACGAAACGCGAGATCCCAGTCTCCGCTGCGCGGCACCAGCGTGCCCTTCGCAAAGCTGAAAAACACGAGCGTGTCCGGACTGCTCGCGTTGAGCGGACCAAACGTGACGACTTGATTGATCGGCGCCTCGGGCACACCGGCATCCGGACCGGTAGCCGTCGCCTCTCCCTCACAGGCCGCCAAGAGCACCGCGGCACCAAGCGGCAACAACGACCGCAGGCACATCGACTTCGAGAACAACGTCATAGCGTATAACCGCCGCAAAGAGACTCGTCATGAAACGACCATCGCCCGTAAACGGAGCGAGTCAGAAGCATGCAGAGTATCGAGGGGTGCGGCGGAACTGCATCCGTATTTGTGCCGATACGGTGGTCCGGGCGGCCGCCAGGCACGGCCGCCGTGGTTTAGGGGATTGACTGCCCCCGAACGGCCGACAACGTCCCACGCTCGGTCGCCATGCTCCCCGGCACATCCGCGCCCACGGAGCTGGTGCTTTCCAGCGGAGGCCCCAGGGTTGGCTCGCACACCCCTTCTGCGGTCTCGCGAATGAGCTGATCAACCACGGCCCGCAGGTCCCCGGTGCGCGCGTAGGTGGCCAGTTGACGCTGCGCGCTGGATCCGTGATCGAGAATCGTGAAGGCGTATTCCACCTCCTTTCGCGTCCCGAGTTCGTCGAGCACGTCGTCGAGGAACCACTCCACTAACTCGCGAATGAGCACCGGCGCCGGCAGCTCTTCCTTTTTGCCGAAGTCAATCAGCTTGCCGCCGAGGCCCCAGCGCACCGCGCGCCACTTGTTCTCTTCGATGAGATCCTGCGCGTAGACGCGAAAGGTCATGTTATCGCGACGGAGCTTCCACATCTTGGCCACCACGGCTTGCAGGATGGCCGCAATACAGACCGCCTCATCCACCTTGGTGTTCACGTCGCAGGCGCGAAACTCCAGCGTGGGGTAGATGTGGTGTGGCCGCACATCCCACCAGATCTTCGACCCATCGGGAATGCTGCGGGTTCGCACCAGCGTGTCGACGAGGTCGGCGTAGTCATTCCATCCGTTCAGGATGCGCGGCACCCCGGTGCGCGGGAAATTCTTGAACACAATGCTGCGATACGAATGCAGGCCGGTGTTCCGCCCAAACCAGAAGGGTGACGAGGTGGACAGACACAGAATGTGCGGCAGGATGTACCGGGCGGCATTGAGGCAGTCGATCCGGAACTCGGGATCTTCAATGCCGACATGCACATGGGTGCCGAAAATGAGCAAGCGATGCGCCAGATCCTGCAGCTCCGCTTTGACGCCGAGGTATCGCTCCTTCGGCGTCATCTCCTGATTCATCCAATTCGAGAAGGGGTGCGTTCCGGCGGAGGCAATGGTGAGTCCATGCTGACCGGCGGCCTGAATGACCAGTCGGCGTAACTGGACCAGCTCCGCGCGCAGTTCCGATATGGACCCGCACACTTTGGTGCCGATCTCCACCTGACACTGATGCAGTTCCGCTTTGACGTCCGCGAGCTGCGCGTCATTGCTGGACACCAAGGCATCAAAGCCGGGGGTGAGGTCACGGGTGATGGGGTCGATGATCTGGTACTCTTCCTCAATACCAACGGTCAGGCTTGGCGCGCGCATTTACTCCCCCACCCTGACACGGGCATTTTTGTTCGCGGTGGACCAGCTCATCGCGGCCCGAATGAAGCCGCCGAACAGATGCCGGGAATGTGGATCCGCCATCTCAAACACTTCAGGGTGCCATTGGACGCCCACCAGAAACGCCTCCCCGTCACCCTCCACGGCCTCAATGAGCCCATCGTCGGCGATGGCCGATGCGACCAGCCGCGCTCCGAGTTGCTTGATGCCCTGATGGTGCATGCTGTTGACCGGCGACCGTGTGGATTCAAGCAGTCGCGACAACTTTGTGTTGGACGCGATCTCGACTTCGTGCGCGAGGTGATCGCGCTGGAAGCCGGCGGTTGGAAAAAAGTCATGCTTGTGGAAAGCAGGATTTTGTGATGCCAGGTCCTGCCAGAGCGTACCGCCCGAGGCCACGTTGATCACCTGCAGGCCGCGGCACAGTCCAAGCACGGGCTTGCCGTCTTCGATGGCCCACCGCACCAGTTGCAGTTCCACCCGGTCGCGGGCCGGATCGAGATTGCCGCACTCCGGCCGTACGGCTTCGCCGTATTCGCTGGGGTTAATATCCACACCGCCGGGAATGAGCAGGCCGTCCAGCCGTTCGTAGATCTCGCGGAGCGTGAGGAGATCGTCGTCAAGGAGGGGGATCATCCACGGCACGGCCCCCACCATGGTAGCCGCCAGAAAGTAGCGTTGGTTCATCACCCACGACGAGGGCAACCCCGGTGGGATGCCATCAATGGAATGGAGCGTTTGCGTGGTGAGCCCAATGACCGGGCGCGTATATGAAGACATCAGCGTGGTTCGACCAGAAAAGTTGGGACGTTGGAGCCACCACCGGCGGTGACATTCAGCAGGGGATCGGTCGCAATACGGGTCAAGCACCCGGACATGGTGACCCCATCCGTGAGAAACGGCGCGGTGTCGAGCATGCGTTCACCCACATGAAGTGCGCCGTCGGTCCAGGCCGGCCACGCTTCAGCAGGGATCTCCACCCGCTCCTGCACGATATACGGCTCAGCAAGGGCTGTCCGCATGGCCTCTTCCCATTCGGAATCGGTCACCGTCCACCCCAGCACGATCCCTTTCCCGCCGTACTCGTCGTTGGGCTTGAGCACGAGCGTGGCGCGGTTGGCGGCGGTGAATTCCAGCAGATCGACCTCGCTGGCGCCATACTGCGTGCGCCGCTCCTCAACCACCCGAGTCCACGGCACGTGGGCCGCCACCGCCGCCTGCTCATCGGGCGAGAGCAATGCCTGCTGCCGTTCATCACTTAACACGGCAAGTGAGGCCTTCTTATGTAACACCTTACAGCGGAAGGGATTCACCATACACACCGCACCATCTTTCACAGCGCGCACCACCGGCGAATTCAGCCCCTCCCGGGTAACGAGCTCATCAATGAGCACGCGCTTATAAATCATGGTCACGTGCTTCCCCCCGATGGTCAGGCGGCCGTTCGCATACTCGGCGTCCCGGGGATCCCCGATGAACGCGTCAATGCCAAGGGCCGCGAACTCGCGGGCGAAGAGCACAAACTCGCTGGCGGTGGGGACCTCCTTCCAATCGAGAATGACGACGGTGGGCGCTTCACGTACGCCACGCCATTGGAAGTAGGCCTGAAGCAAGGCATGCACCACCGACGGCGCCGCCGGGAGTGGCAGCGCCACATGGGTCCGGCTGAATGCATGCATGGCGGGCAAGGCCAGAAAGGCACGCGAGAGGGCGTCGTTGTAGGCCGCGCCCGCCGGCGTCTCCGCGTTGTACTCCGTAAACTTGAGGGCGCCGTTCCCGTCCGCAAAAAACGCATCCAGCCGTGAAGTTGGACTCGCGGCCGCGAAGCCCGGGTCCACATGGATGAGCTCCTCTTCCCAGGCGGTCAGCCCGAACTGCGTCCGTAAGGCCGAGTCCGCCATGGCCGCCACGCGCACCTTCTCGAAGGCGGACCCAACCAGGGCGCTGGCCGTGGACAACTGCCGGTACTGCCCGAGGGTCAGGAAGCGCGGCCGCAGCACACTGCACAACGGACGCTCGCCGAAGAAGAGCCCATCGTGCCGCAACTGTCGGTCGAGCACTTCGGCGCTGGCCTGCGCGATACCGTCGTCGTGCAGCGTCTCGTGGTAGCGCGCGATTGCCGATGTGGACATAAAAACGTAGTAAAATTTGTGACGGCGCGGCGGTACGGTGTGTACAGCGCCCCTGAGCCCCCCACCCTGCCGCGGCGTTCGCCGTTCCCCGCGTATTCCCCGCTATTCCCCGATCGGCACCGTGTGCGGGTGCTGTGCTGGCCGCGGCGCGGTGGCCAGCCTGATGGCCAAATCGGCCATGTGCTCCACCACCCACTCGAAGTAGGTCGGGGTGAGGGAATGGATGTCCATGTCCGGCGCGGGATTCATGAAGTCAATGGCATAGGGGACCCCGTCCTTCACGGCAAACTCCACCGTATTCATATCGTAGCCGAGCGCCTTGCACAGCGTGAGCGAGTCCTGCACACAGCGCGCTTCGAGCGCGGCGTCGAGATACCCCGGATCGGGAATGTAGCGACGCTGCTTCGGATCGTAGGGCATGGGGAGCACCTCCGTCCGGCCGAGGGCCATGCAGCGGACGTACGCATCCCAGTGGATGAACTCCTGCACCACCATCGTGAGCAGGCCACTGTTGTTGTAGTGGTGAAGCAACTCGTCCATAGAGTCGCAGATATACACATCACGCCAGCCGCCACCGTGCGCATCCTTGAGCACGCACGGGAATCCGATGTAGTCGGCGACGCTCTTCCAATCGAGGGGATAGGCCAGGTTCCGCAGCGATTCGGTGTGCGAGATCCCGGGGATGTAGTCCCGGTTCGGCAGGACCATGGTTTTGGGGTGGGCGACTCCGTTCTGGATCGCCACGGTGGCGTCATAGAATTTGTCGTCGGCCGACCACATGAACGGGTTGTTCACCACCGTGGTCCCCATGCGGGTCGCGTGCTTGAGGAAGGTGCGGTAAAACCCCACCTCATGCGAAATCCGGTCGATGATCAGCGAATAGGGGACCTCCTGCCCCATTCGAGTCGCATCGAGCGTGATGTAGTCCGCGGTCACACCGGACTGCCGGCGCGCCACCGCCTCGAGAAAGGCCGGCGGAAACGACCATTCGCGGCCAACCAGTAAACCAATTCGTGGGTCCATCGACACGTGAGTGCTCCAGAAAAGAGGGCCAACCAATACTAGACAATGCGGCGGTACGCCGCTCTCCGCCATAGCCACGCCCGTGACACCCGGAAAACCGATGAGGTCCCACGGCGCACGGCGACCTCGGCTGCCGAAGCGTGTGAGCAGGCAACAAAACATCAACTTTGTGATATCCGGCTATGTGGAAAAAGAGCCGGACGGCACCGCAAAAACGGACGGGGTCACAGCCCTGGTTTTCCACACCCCGTAACGCGCGATCTCGCCCCCGTGGAAGCACTTAGCGAGTTTTCCACACGTCTATCAACGTCTATCCACAACGATATCAACAACTTAGTGCCTTCCAGTCATATTGCGCGGGCGCATCGATCGTCATAACATCACCGCCCACCGATGATCGAACCCGAGGACATTTCATCGGTGCTCACGTTTCTGTAACTCCGTGGAATTTGCTCATGCATGTCGTCGCCTGCAGTGCCCCCATCGGGAACATCGAACCGGCCCCCCTCACATCCTTGCCAATCCACACCGGCGAGCATGCTGATCGGATGACCGCGTTCTGGAGCCACGATGACCAATATCTGGTCTGTGTGGATGGGGCGGCCGGCGCCATGTGGTATCGCATTGAACCGGAGGCCCCCGCACCGGCCTCCGACGAGGAGACGCGAGTGGCCATCGGCGCCATGATGGCCGACATCCTGCCCCTGGGCGCCGGCCGCATTGCGTTTCCTATTGGCAGCAGCGGACGACGCGTGTACCGGGTGTGGCGGTCTTACACGGACGCCAACAAAGGCGGCCGGACTAGAATCCTGGAAGTTCGAGCTGGGCGGTCACGCCGCCTGCCAGCGTAACGCCGGCCGCTTGTAACCACGCCAACAGCATATCGTGTCCATGATCCCCCGCCATGGCGGAGCGCGCCGCACTCATGTGCAATTTGAACTCTCCCGAGACATCGGGCAGCGTGCGCCGCAACACGGCCACGGTGAGGAGCTCAGTGGCGTCGGCCAGATGGCGGATGGCAAACTCCATCATCCGGGCCCGCAAGGCCGCGGTGTTGAGCAGCGGGCCGTCAGCCGGGAGCTCATGCTCGGCGCGACGCTCACGGAACGCCGCCAGGCGATTCCGCGTGGCGGTGAGCATCGACAGCTCCGCGGCGGCGTGATCGGTGGCCACCGCGATGGGGGCGCCGACCAGCCCAAGCCACGCCATCCACAGGGTGCCACGCGCATAGCTCTCCCACGGCTCCTGCTCCACGCGTCGCGCCGTGTGATGGACGGTATCGGCCACATGCCGACGCACGACCCACCACTGTACGTACGCCTCGGTTTGCCGCGAGACGAGCGCCAAGGCCCCCAGTTTGAGTGCCCATTTGACCGCCGATTCCCCTTCCTCAGTGGGGGGTCGGAGTGCGGCCGCGCATTTGAACGCTCGGGCAGCCCCGAGCGTCAGCACCGCCTGGGCGAGATCGCGACCGGCACTGGGCGCCGCTTGCAGCGCAGCCTCCAGTTGGCCGAGGGCCGCCAATTCGTACGCGGTACCAAGCAGCGCCAGTCCATCGGCAATCGGTTCGCCGAGCCCCTCCCCGGGGCGCAGAGCGGCTGCGTCGGCCCGCTCCAGCAGCAGGGTCCGCCGCTCTATGGGAATAGCGGCGACGGCCCAATGATCGTCGAGGGTGGTTCTGGCGAGCTCCGCCAGCTCCCTCGCGACAAGGTCACTTCCAGCTACCGGCGTGAGGACGTGCATCCAGCCTCCTTCAGGGGAGCGCTCGAACCGTACCCTGTGCGACACCCGACGTGGTGTCGGTACAGGCCTCCGACCGCTGATCGACCAATACGCCGGCGACGACCGCGTGATCGATCCAGACCGTTTCGCGTGGCGCCCACGACGTAAGTAGCGCCGGTCCGGCGACGAAACCGCGCCGCACCACGAAGCAGCAGCAAGTAAACACCGATGCAACATGCGGTTACCCCCGCCTGCCCCGCATCACCCGCTCTGTCGCATTTAGGTATCAATTCCGTTCCTGTCAAGGGCCTACGCGGCAAAACCCCACGTAAACCCCTGTCAGTCGGCAATTTCCGGAGAATTCGCGTGGGATTTGAGTCATCGCAGGTCGCGCGGCGCCGCTTAGCGGCGTTGGCGTCGAGCAACAACCGAGTGCAGGAAGCCCTGTCGGCGTCGGTCGGTGCTGGGCATTGGCACCTCAGTCCGGAGCAGGAATCACGCCAACAGGACTTCCGTCACGACCGGGAAGTCCCGCTCACCGCGAACGCCGCCGGAGGAGCGCCGCGTGACGGAGCGCCGCGTGACGGAGCGCTGGTGCGCCATCTGGACAGCCTCGCGCACGACATTGTGGCCACTCCAGGGGCCGGTGGTGCCCTTCTTGCAGCCTATGCGGCGCAGGCCCGTGCGCTCTCGATGGTCGTCGAAGCCGCCAAACGGGCCGGTAGTGCTCCTCTTCCCGCTTCCGTCCTCATGGCCGCTCAAGAAGCCCTGCTCTCGTCCGCCCCCGTTGCGGGGCTGGTGATCGGATGACCACGCGGCCGCTGCGCGCGCTTGTCGCCGCGGCGGCGCTCTCGCTGGCTGCTGTGGCGCCCACGCTGGGGGCCCAGCCAGCTACGGCGGTTGGCCTGTGGCGGGAGGGGCGCGCCCTCGCCCTTCGCGGCCTCGTCGATTCCGCACGCCGCACGCTCGAACAGGCCGGTATCGCGGCGCGTACCGCCGGTGACTTGGCAACCGAGCAGGCCACCATGCGCGGGCGCGCCGACCTGTGGGCGCTGCGCGGCTGCGCCGACAGTGCCACCCGGATTCTCCGCGAAGCGGTGGCCGCCGCCCCCGCGGGGGACCGAGCCAGTGCCGACGCGCTGGTCCGGTGGCTGGCGTCCCGACAGGCCGTGGCCGACGCGCGCCGCGTGCTCGTGGCGGCCTACCGTGACGTGCCATCCGTTGGCAGCACCATTTCACGTGACAGCATCACCTTCCTGCAGGGCATGGCGGCGGTGGACGTGGCCGCCGGTCAGGAATCCGCGGCCATGGCCAGCTTGAACGCCGCCCTCGCCATCGCGGTGCGGCTGCACGAAGGCGACGTGCACGAGCGAAGCACCCACGCCATCGGCGAGGTGACCGAAGAAAACGCGTGGCTGCTCTTTGACCTTGCCGCCCTACGCCGCACCGCGAAAAGCGCGCCCATGCACGCGCCGCGGGAGCATGCGCGTCTCATGGCCACGCTCGTGACGGCGTGGCCCACCCTCGAGCGTCGCCCCGACGACGGCGTTCCGATTACCCGATTCGCCGATCGGCTGGTCATGCAGGCCGCGGTGTGTGCCACCGACGGGAGTCCCTGCCCGCCGCCGATCGTGGCGACGGGGTGTCCCTGAGGCTTGGGCTTAGTTCAGCCCCTTCACCTCAACCTTCTTCTCGGCCTTAGGGTCCTCGAGCGTCTCCAGCACCTCGCGCCACGAGAACTTCGTGCCGCTCCCCAGCACCCAGTAGTTCATCCACGCCATCTCGGCGGTGCTCTTCACCAACCGGTTGCGGGCGTCGGGAATGCCGTGCGAGGCCCCGGGGTACATGAAGAGCTCGGTGGGCACCCCCACGCGCTTGAGACCCATATGCAGCTCAACGCTCTGCGGGCTCGGCACACGCGGATCACCCTCCACCACGTGAATCATCGTGGGCGTCTTCGCGTTGCGAATGTACTTAATTGGCGACTGCTTCCAGTACGCGTCAAAATCGTCATAGGGGAGCTTGTTGCCGAGATAGTACTGCCGGTTCCGCTGCACATCGGACTGCGCGTACATCGAGATCCAGTTCGACGTACCCGCGCCGCTTGAGATCCCCTTGAAGCGGTCGGTGTGCGTGAGAATCCAGTTGCTCCAGTGGCCACCGGCGCTCCAGCCGAGGACGCCCATCTTCGTCTCATCGACGAGACCTTGAGCAATCAACGCATCAACGCCGGTCATGATGTCCTGGTAACCCGGCTCGAAATAGTTGCCCACGATGCCGTTCTTGTGGGCCTCGCCGTAGTTGGTCGAGCCGCGGTAATTCGGCATGAGCACCGCCCACCCCTGTCCGGCGTACACCTGCGCCCCGTAGCCGCCGTTGAACGAGAGCAGGTCGGCCGCCGCCGGTCCGCCATGAATCGACACGATGAGCGGATACTTTTTCCCCGGCTGATAGCCGACCGGCTTGAGCAGCACGCCGCCCACCTTCTTGCCGTCCTTCGAGGTCCACGTGACCTCGGTCTCTTCGCCAAGCGCGATCTGCTCGCGCACCCACGGATTGGGGTCCGTGAGCTGCGTCCACGACGCGCGTGACGCGAGCGCGGCCAGCGACGCCACGGTGTACATCGACGGCGGCGTGGTCGGATCCTGATACGACACCATCAGACGCTTCGTGGTCTCGTCCTGAGTCACCGAGATGACGCCCTGCACCTCGGTGACCGCCTTCACCTTCCCCGTCGCCACATCGAGTGCAAACAGCTGCTGCGTGGCCTTGAAGCCTTCGTTGAAATAGATGGTCTTGCCATCGGCCGACCACCAATCGGCACTCACGTCCCCATCGAGATCCCCGATCTTCCGGAAGGCGGCGCCCTTCGCGTCGGTGGCGCGCACATACACGCGCCGGTTCTTCATGTTGTACGCCACCATGTCGTCGGACGCCGAGAAGGCGATCGTGCGCGAATCGGGCGAGAAGGACAACCCCGACTCCGCCGACTCGTCGTTCTTTGTGAGCCGTTCGATGCTGCCGTCGCGCGTGTCGAGGAGGAACTGGTCGGCGTAGATCCCCTGCTCGGTGATGTTGCGCTTGTAGCGGTCGTTCGGCACGGCGCTGAAGCCCACCCACTTGCTGTCGGGCGCGATCACGAAGGCCGTGACGGCCAGCGACGTGTCGCGCGTGACCCGCGTGGTCGGACGCAACGCGGACGACAGATCGACCATCCACAGCGAGTTGATCGACGTCTCGGCGTTCCGCACGGCGACCGTGAACTTCTTCTCCATGCGCGCTTTCTCGTCGGCATCGACGGTGTCTGCGGTGATGAAGTACAGGCGACGGGAATCCGGGGCGAGCTCCCAGCTCCCCACGCCCGTGGGATGTTTGGTGAGTTGCAGGGGGGTCAGGGAATCAAGCGGGGCGCCGCGATCGAGCGCCGTCATGGCCAAGGCGTACAGCTGCTCTTCGTTAGCCTTGCCACTCCGATACACCAGCCATTGACCGTCTTTACTAAAGGCAAAGGTGCTTACCCCCTCCTTCGCATTGGTAATCCGACGGGCTTCGCCACCATCCGGGCGCATGAGGAACAGCTGCGTTTTGGAATCACCCGCCGTCCCTTCACGATTGGAGGAGAACACAAACCAGCCACCTGCGGGCGCCCAGCGCGGCGACGATTCGTTTTTGTCTCTGGTGAAGGTGAGCTGCCGGGTACTCGTGAGCCCACGGTCGGTGCGCACCATGTAGAGGTCACTCTGCGTAGTGGCCTCCTTCCAGTCGGGGGTGGTGAGCGCATAGAGCAGCTGCGCGCCATCAGGCGAGAGGGCCGCCCCCGACACCGAGCGAAGGCGCTGCCCGTCAACCCAGGCCATCGGGCGCTTTGCCTGAGCCCAGAGCGACGAGGCGGAGACAAGCATCAGCACGCCGCCGGCGACGACGCGCACCGGAGCGGGAGGGGACACGAGGTGGGGCACGGATGGCATGGGCAGCCTCAAGGACGGGAGGGAAACGCCGAACATGGGGTGATCTTGCACCCGAGGCCGAAGGCTGGCAACGTCCCCACATGCGTTCCTCCTCCCTACTCCGGTGCAGCCGAGCCACGGCTGGACTCGTTATGCTCGGCGCCCTCGCGGCCGCCGCCCCACGCGCCTTCGCGCAACCCGCCCGCGGACCGGGCGCCCGCACCTCGGGTGCGCCCGCGCCGCGCCCGGCCTATGACCCCGCGCTGTACACAGAGGGATCGGCCACCAATCGCGCCTTCAAATCGCTCCGATGGCGCAATGTGGGCCCGTCGCGTGGTGGTCGCTCCACCGCCGTCACCGGCGATCCCTCGCGGCCGCTCGTCTTTTATTTCGGCGCCGTGAACGGTGGGGTGTGGAAGACCACGAACGCCGGCCAGTCATGGGAGAACATCACCGATGGCAAAACCGACATCTCGTCGGTCGGTGCCATCACGGTTGCGCCCAGTGATCCGAATGTGATCTGGGTGGGCACCGGCGAAGGCAAACCGCGTGAAGACCTGACGTACGGCACGGGCGTCTATCGTTCAACGGATGGCGGTCAGACGTGGACCGCGCGCGGGCTGGGGAACACGCAGCAGATCACCGCACTTCGGGTGCACCCCACCAACCCCGACATCGCGTTTGTGTCATCACTGGGGCACGCGTTTGGCCCCTCCCCCGACCGCGGGGTGTTTCGCACCACCGATGGTGGCACGACCTGGAAGAAGGTGCTGTTTCTCAATGACAGCACCGGTGCGGCCGATCTGTCGATCGACGTGAACAATCCGCGCATCGTGTATGCGTCGATGTGGAAGTTCCAGCGCACGCCGTGGGGCATGGACGCGGGTGCCGGTCGCAGCGGCCTGTGGAAGAGCACCGACGGCGGAGACAGCTGGACGGAACTCACCTTCAACCCGGGGATGCCTCGAGGCCTGATCGGGAAGATCGGCGTATCGGTGTCACCGGCAAACTCCCAGCGCGTCTATGCCAACATCGAGGCGCAGGACTCGCTCGGCGGTGTATTCCGCTCCGACGACGCCGGCGCTACCTGGTCGCGCACCAGCGGTGATCAGAAGTTCGTGGTGCGCCCCTTCTACTACATGAGTCTCACGGCAGACCCGGTGAACGAAAATACCGTGTATGTCATGAATCTCACCGTGCACCGCTCCATCGATGGCGGACGCACCTTCACGCCGATACGGGTGCCGCATGGCGACACGCACATCATGTGGGTGGACCCGAAGGATCCCAATCGCCTCATCAACGGCAATGATGGCGGTGCCACGATTTCACTGGACGGGGGGCGCACGTGGAGCACGCAGGGCAATCAGCCCACGTCGCAGTTCTACCACGTGACCACCGACAATCAGCAGCCGTACCGCATTTACGGGGCACAGCAGGACAACTCCACGGTCTCTATCGCCAGTCGCTCAGACAACGGCTTTATCAGTGAGCGCGACTGGTTCCCCGTGGCGGGGTGTGAAAACGCGTACATCGCGATCGACCCGAAGGATCCGAATGTCACCTTCGGCGGCTGCTACATGGGGCAACTCACGCGCCATGACAAGAAAACCAACAGCCGTCGCGACGTGTCGGTGTGGCTTGGCAACTACGACGGCATTGCCGTGAAGGACGTTCCGCAGCGGTTCCAGTGGACCTTCCCGATTCATTTCTCACCGCACGATCCAACCACGCTGTATACCGCCTCGCAGTACGTGTGGCGTTCGAAAAATCAGGGCGCGTCGTGGGACAAGATCTCCGGCGATCTCACACGCGCCGACATCAACACCATGGGGCGCAGCGGCGGTCCGGTGAGCGGCGACATGACCGGCACCGAGTGGTATGCCACAATTTTTGCCTTTGCCGAATCACCGGTGAAGGCCGGCGTACTCTGGACCGGCAGCGACGACGGACTCGTGCACGTATCCACCGACAACGGCAGCACGTGGAAGAATGTGACGCCGAAAGCGTTCGGCGCGTTTACGCGCGTGTCCATCATCGATGCCTCGCCGTTCGAGGCGGGAACGGCCTATCTCGCGGCTAACCGCTATCAGCAGGACGACTTCACGCCGTATCTGTTCAAGACCACCGACTACGGCACGACGTGGATACGGATTGACGCCGGCATTCCGGTGGGAGCCTACACGCGCGCGATCCGTAGTGATGTGAAGCGAAAGGGGCTGCTCTTCGCCGGCACGGAAACCGGCATCTACACGTCGTTCAACGACGGTGCGAGCTGGGAACCGCTGCAGCTCAACCTGCCGCGCGTGAGCATCCGGGATGTACGGGTGCATGACAACGATGTCATTGTTGCCACGCACGGCCGCTCGTTCTGGTCGCTCGATGACATCTCCCCGCTCCGCACGCTGAGCGACTCCATCACCAGCAAAACCACGCATCTCTTCGCACCGGCACCGGCGATCCGCTGGGTCAGTGGCGGTGGTGGCGGACGCGGCGCGGGTGCCAATCCGTCGTTCGGCGTCACGGTGGACTATTGGCTCCAGAACACGCCGACGGCACCGATCACCGTGCAGTTCCTCGAGTCGAACGGCGCCGTGGTCCGCACCTTCTCCAGCGACGCACCCGGCAAGAAAGACAGCACCGGAAACGTGCAGGCCGACTCGGCTGCCAACGCGGCGCGTGCGTTGCAGAACGTGATGCAACTGGCATACGCCCCGGCCGATTCCGTGGTACATGCGCGCGCCGGCGCGAACCGCTTCGTGTGGGATCTCATGTACAACGGCCCTAAGCGCATTCCGGGATCGATCAACGACGACGGCTCGTACGAAGGCGCGATGGCGGTACCGGGTGACTACACGGTGCGCCTCATCGTGGGCAAAGACACGCTGTCACGCAGCTTCACGGTGCGCCCCGACCCGCGCGTGCAGCTCACGGCAGCCGAGTACAAAGCGCAGTTTGACGCGGCCACGGCGGTGGGCGCGCGCATCACCAGCATCACGGATGCCGTGGCGCGTATGCAGGACCTGCAGCAGCAGCTCGACCAACGCGCACGGCAGGCCAGTGGCCAGGCGTACGCCGATTCGGTGAGAACCATGGCCTCAGCGCTCCGCAAGAAGGTGGAGGCGGTGCGTGCCGAGGTGTATGAGGTGTATACCAAAGCCGATCAGGCCACGCTCAACTATCCGATCAAGCTGTATCAGATGTTCGTGACGCTGAACGCGCAGGTGAATGAAGGGACCAATCCCCCCACGCGGCAGCACGGCGAAATCCTGACGGATCTCTCCACGAAGCTCAACGTGCAGCTGAACACGTTGCAGAAGCTCGAGGACAACGAGCTGCAGCAGTTCAATGCGTTGCTCACGCGTCTGGGCGTGCCCAACGTGTTTGTGGCTCCGAAGAAGCCCATCGGCTAGCGCGTCAACCAGCCCCTTTCAGCCGCCCGAGCGGAGCCGCAGTTTCTGCGCCCGCTCGAGCGCCTGGAGGTATCGTTTCTCGCCGTGCTTTCCCTGGCCTTTGTGTCGGACCTCCACACCGGCCATCACCGCGAGCCCGCTGATGCGCAGCACCGGGGCATGGGGATTCTCCGTGGCCTCGGCCCCGCTTACCGAGAAGCCGCCCATCACCGCCATCCCCGTGACTTCCACGCGCACACCGGCAGGGACGAGGACCTCTACCCCGCCCATCACGGTGAAGATCTCGATCTCCGTCACGCCGGCACCGAGCTTCGCCAAACGCAGGTCGAGCTCACCGCCCCCCATAACCGCAACCACGCGGAGATGCCGTGGGACGATCCAGCTTCCGTTGCGTGCGAATCCCCCCATCAACGCCAACGCCGCGCCACGCGCCGGTATGACCGGATCAGCGACCACGCGCGAGACCGAGGCCTCGTCAACCAACGACCGGTTGGGTTCCGCAGGGTCCGATAGCAACCCTTCCAATTCCCCAAGCGACTGTGCACGAAAGACGGCCGACAATCGTTCGTCCAACAGCTTCATGGAGATCCGATCGGTCGCAAATGCGGCGGAGAGCACTTGAACGACGTAGTCCCGCTGCACATCCGAGACGCCAGCGGGGGCATACGGAAGTCCTGTCATCGCATCATCAGAGTGCGGGACGCTTGGTGTGATGGTCCGTGGCTTTCTGGAACTGATGGGCCACCGACAGGATGAGATCGTCGTGGTACAGATTGCCGGTGATCACCCCGCAAATCGGCTGCGCCTTGTACACCGGTGCAGGCGTCGCCGCGTTCGCGCCACCGCCACCGAACTGCGGTACGTCGAACTTGTATGGCAACACCGCGCACGGATGACCCGTCTGCGCGTTGGCCCCGACATCGGCATTGGGTCCGGCAATGAAGAGGTCGAGATCCTTCATGAACTCTCCCCATTTGGCCACCAGCAGCATACGACGACGCTGGCCCTGCATGAACTCGAACCCGCGCGAGGCGCGAGCGCCCACGAAGCGGGGATTCCAGTCGGCCGCCGCCATGGGATTGGTCGCCCCCGCTTCGATGCCCTTCGGTAACGCGGCTACGTTGTTGCCGAACGGCCCATTCCCGGTGCGCGGCGCGTTCAATATGGCATTGAGATCCAACCCGATTTCCTTCGCCTTGCGCTGCACGAAGAAATCGAACGCGGCCGCCGATTCCACACCCAGCGCACCCTGCCCACCCGCCACCGTCGGACGTGCGCCGATGGCCTTCGGATTCATGCCGAGCGTGCGCAGCGTATCGACCAGCTCCTTCGGAGCCGCCGGATCAACGCCAATGCGCAGCGACGCGAGCTTGAGATGGCGATCGAACTGAAAGGGCATCGTGACCGTGCTCGCGTCCTTCTCATCCACGCCGTGCAGGACGCTGAACACCATCGCACAGTCTTCGGCGGTGCGGCACATGGGCCCCACGCGATCCATCGACCACGCCAGCACCATGCCGCCGTGACGGCTCACGCGGCCGAAGGTGGGCCGCAGGGCGCTGATGCCGTTGCGAATGGCAGGCGATACGATAGAGCCCTGCGTTTCGGTGCCGATTGAGAACGCCACGCAGCCGGCAGCCGTGGCCGAACCGGGGCCGGTGGAGCTGCCGCTTGAGCCGATGTTGGTGTTCCACGGATTGTTGGTGCGACCACCAAACCACCAATCATTCTGCGCGAACAAGCCCGTGGACAACTTGGCCAGCAACACCGCACCGGCTTCACGCAACCGCACGACGATTTCCGAGTCGTAATCAGGGATCTGGTCCTTGAAGTCCGCCGAGCCCCACGTGGTGGGGACGCCCTTCACGGCGAAGAGATCCTTGATGCCGTACGGCACCCCATGCAGGGGGCCGCGATACCTACCCGCCGCAATTTCGGCATCGGCCGCATCGGCTTCCGCACGCGCCTGCGACGCCATCGAGGTGACGACGAAATTGAGCGTGGGGTTGAGCTTCTCGATGCGCGCCAGATAAATGTCGGTGATGCGCCGCGAGGTGAGCTTTCGCGCTTTGATCAGTGCCGAAATCCGATGCGCCGGTAGAAATGCCAGATCGTCGGCGTCAGTGGGGACCGCGCCACTCCACTTCTCCACCACGTGTGGCGTGCGCGTGAACGCCGCCGGGCCGCGCTCGCGCACCACCTTCTCCATGAGCGCGCCCGTGCCGCCGGGATACGGCATGAACTGCATAGCGGGCGCTTCCCCGTTGCCGAGCGGCACCGGCGGCACCTGCGGCGGTTGGGCCGCTCCGCTGGCCAGACCGCCCACGCCGCTCGCTCTCGACAGAGCACCCTGCGCACCCGCCGCCTGCGCACCGAAGGTGCTCGCCGCCGCGGCCACCAGCGAGAAGAACATGAACTGACGACGGTCTACACCAGTCGCCGATTCATCGTACTCGACGGCCGCGAGTTCGGCCTCGGCCTGTTCCAGAAAATCCAGGGGGGTGTCCACGTGGGGCTCCAGCAAGAAGAGACAACGAACGGGGCGTCGCACAGCGCCTGTCGAATATCTCATCCGGTACACGCCGCGGCGAGCTTCGATGACGGCGGCCGGGCGCTAGCTCCCTACGGTGACGTTCCGGATACGAAACACAAAGGGCTGCTCTACCAGCTGTGACACGGCGCGCCCGGCCAGTTTGGCGGGGCGATACGACATGTGACCAAGGGCCGTGCGTACCGCCGCGACAAATTCCACGGCGGGTGAGTCCAGCACCATGAACGAGGCGAGATCGACCCGACCGGTGGAGTCCACCACAAAGCGGGCGTAGACCACCCCTTCCACACCAGCCTCCAGCAACGATGGTGGATACTGGGGGCCTTCGGCCGTGGGGTCGAGCGCGACAGCCGAGTCCACCTCCACCTCGCTGTACGCTTTCTCCGCCTCCTGCACCGCACCCGCACCAGTGAGGAGCTCACCCGCCATCTCGTTTGGCGGTTCGGGCGGGAGCGGCGTGCTGCCGGTTGCGGACGGCGTGATGACCGGTCGCGACCACCCCCGGCGATTGGCGAGACCGGCAAACTGGATGGCCTCTTGCACGGGCATCACGCTTACGCGCTGGCGCCGAGGGGCCAGAAACCGTACCGACTCGTCAACCTCCCGAGGTGGCGCCATGCGATCACGTATGCGAACACCGACGAAGGCACCCAGAAGCAGCACGGCATAGAAACCGAGGCCAATAGCCTCGGTGCTGACGGCGTGGCGCATGGTCGGACGGGCAGACTCAAGCAGCGTGAGGCGCGTACGAAGGCGCGGCATGTCGCGACCCTGCGGGTGCGAGACGACATCGGGAACGACGGGACGTTCCGGAGCATGACGGCGCGGGGCATGCTTTGGCAAGGGATCACACCGACCGTCAGACAAGGGCGTCAGGTCGGGACGTCGACTCGGCCCCCCATAGCGCCTCCGTAGGGGGGCGCAAAAGCAACGGGACCCCCGCGCTGCGGCAGGGGCCCCGCTGGTCGCGTTACTGCACCGTGATGGTGGCCGTTCCGGTGGCGGCGGCCACACCGGTTGCGGTAGCGCGGAACGTCACCGGATAGCTGCCACGTGCGGGGTTGGCCGGCGGAGTAATGGTGGCCAGCGTGCCGCTCCCCGTCGTAATGGAAGCTGGCGAAAAACTCGCGGTCCATCCGCTGGGGAGTCCCTCAGCGCTCATCGTCACGGCACCGGTAAACCCACCAATGCGAGTGAGCGCGATGCTCACCTGTGCACCCGTTGGAACGGCGAGCGATGGGATCGGGGCCGGGTTGGTCACCGTAAGGGTGATGGCAGGCTTGGGGGTCACCGCCAGCGACAGGGAGGTCGTGGCGTCAATCACTCCGCTGCCGGACGCACGCACCGTGAGGGGCGCCGTGCCCACCGCAGCGGATGCGCCTGCCGTGAGCGTGAGGGTGGCACTGGTGGCACCCGCCGCCACCGGATTGGCGGACCAGCTCCCGGTGACGCCGGCCGGAAGGCCGGTGAGGGCCAGCGAGATCGGCCCGGCAAATCCACCGCCGCGGGCGACGGTCACGTCTACCGATCCATTCCCTTCCACGGGCACACTCACGGTGGTGGGCGCGGCACTCACCGTGATCGTTCCGGGTACGGCAACGGGATCATCAGCGCAGGCGGAGAGCGAGAAAACGGCCGACATGGTCAGCAACAGGAAGCGCGCGCGGGAGCGGTTCATGAAATGTTGGAAGGCGATTGAAGGGAGGACGAACAGCTGGCATTCATTTGAGCACCGAAACTTACCCGTACCGCGCGGCCGAGCAAGAACGCGGCATGTAGCCCTCGCCACGACCGTTCGTGGGGGAGCAACGCACGCGGAGCGCATCGGTACGTGACCGGTGCGTGACAGAGCCGGTCTCTTGAGTAACACCCTGTCGATCGCTATGTATTGTGTATGCAGGCAAATCTCATGACGGCCCCCAATCGGAATCGTGTGGGAGCCGCCGCAACCAAACGCTTGGCCATCGGGTGCGGAACAGGCGATGCCCACGGTCTCGTGCGACGGTGTGTTCGGCTGTTCGCCCTGATGGTTGTGACCGCCTCATCCGCGCCAGCACGCGCCGACGCGGCGCCAACGCGGCAGCCCCCAGCCCCGTCCAAAGCGCGTGCAAAGGGGGCGCCCCAGCCGGCTCCCAGTTCCACTACCCGCCCACCCTCCACCAAGACCTCACCCAGCACGGGGCAAACGCTCACGTGGGACCGTGCGGCGTGGGGCATTGAAACCGGCCTCCGCCCAATTGAGATCGACCGTTTGCGACGGTTACGGTGCATTCCCGGCAAGCTGACACCGGACACGGAAACCCGTTTGCGACGCGCCCTCGACCGCTGGGATCTCACCCCAGCGGCGAAGACCGCACGCATTGCCAGTTGGACCTGTGGCGCGCCGTCGCGATCCTCCGCATCCAAGGCGCGCAGCACCCGAAAGCCCGTCTCGAAGGCAGGGGCAAAGGGTGCGGCGAAGCCGAAGCCCAAGGCAACAGGGAAATCACCGGCGAAATCAACGGCCAGCGCATCGGTCAAGTCGGGTACCGGGGCTGGTGGACGATCCGTGACGGCCAGTCGACCGGCCGTGCCGTCCCCCGCGCCCGCCACGAGAGCCGCGACGGGCTCGTTGTCGCTCAATAGCAGGTCCAGCAGCTCCAGTACGGTGCTCGTGGCCGAGATTCAACGGGAGCAGGTGGAACGCGACCTGATGGTAACGTTCCCTCCCCTGCCAACGATTCCGCCGTCTCCGCTTCGGCCCTCGTTACGCGAGTTTCGCACCGACGCGTGGTGGTCCCTTGCCGCCGGCGGAACCGCCTCGATCATCTCGGCAACCTTTTGTCGCCGTCGAGCCACAGCCCCGCAGCCGTATGGCGGGACGTACGGCGGCAAGTACCACGTGGCCGGCTCATTCGTGGCCAGCTCGTTTCTCGTGTGTACCTCCTCCATGCTGTTGAGTACAGCCGTTCTAACCTTACCCGTGCTTCGTACCCAGGCGCGGGTGAAGTACCGGGCGGATGTGCACCGCTTTGACGAAGACACCCTGAAGGTGACCAGCACGCAGCGCGCCTACAACGAAGCGGTGCGCGCACGCGCGGCGATGGTGGATTCGGCGTGGAAGGCCCGCCGGGCTGCGTCCGACTCGGCTCGCGCGGCAGCAGCGGGACCATCACCACGCACGCCTCCTCCTTCACTGTGACCTCACCGGCGTGACCCCGCAACGGCCTGCCCCGAATCACGCGTCGCCTCTCGCGCCGCGCACGCACCACTCTACCCGGCCACGCGCGTGGCAGCGGGCCGGTGCGGTGCTGCTGTCGGCCATCCTGCTCGGCTCCTGTGCGGGCGATTCCATTGTTTCGCCATTGGTGCCTGACGAGGTGCGGGTCACTGCGCCGAAGGCAACCCTGCGCCTCGGAGAGGTGTTGGTGCTCGGGGCACGGGTCGGCACCAGCGAGGTGCAAGTGGCGCCGCAGCGGGTGGCATGGAGCTCGTCCGCTCCTACGGTTGCCACCGTGGACAGCCTTGGCGCAGTGAAGGGGGTGAGCCGTGGCCAGACGGCCATCACCGCGGCGGTGACGGTGGAGGGACCCAACGTGCTCCGTGGCAGTACCGTGTTGCAGGTTATCGGGGTGCAGTCTCTGGCGATTGCGGGGGTGCCGGCGTCGCTCACGGTGGGGGGGAGCGCCACGCTCACCCCAACGTTAGTAGTGGATTCCGGCGTCACCGGCGTTGCCGTGGCGTGGCGCACCGATGATCCCACCATTGCGACCGTCACTGCAGCCGGCCAGGTCACGGCGCTGTCCATTGGCTCCGCCACCATAACAGCGACGGCCGAGGGGGTGACGGCCACCGCCATCGTGAAGGTGGTGTCCAGCGTAGCCCGCATTGCGGTGCTCCCGGTGGATCCCGTGCTGGTGGCGCAGGCCACGCGCCAGTTCACCGCGGAGCTCACCGACGCGGGCGGGATCCTGCTCACCAGTCCCACCGTGGTGTGGAGCAGCAGTAATGCCGCCGTCGCCACGGTGAACAGCGCCGGGTTGGTGACGGCCGTTTCGCCGGGGGTGAGCACCATCGTGGCCACCGAGCCATCCACGGGGAAAAGCGGTTCGTCGCGGGTCACGGTGGTCCCGCGTGTGGCGTCCTCGCTGATTTCGCCGCTCAACCCGGTGTTTTATCAAGGGCAATCACAGCAGTTGAGCGTAACCTACTTCGATGCGGCCGGCGCGGTGTTAGCCAACCGTCCCGTCATCTGGCAAAGCTCCGCCACAGCGATCGCCACGGTGAATCGCAGCTCGGGTGTGGTCACGGGTGTGACGCCGGGTGTGGCCACGGTCGTGGCCATTGACAGCCTCTCGGGCTATGCGGCCTCCACCCAAGTCACCATTGCGGCACCGGTCGCATCGGTGGCGGTGGACCCCACGTCGGCAACGGTGGTCCAAGGCGCTGGGGTGCAGCTCACGGCTATCGCCTACGATGCCAACGGAGGTGTCCTCACCGGGCGGTCTGTGGCCTGGTCGAGTTCCAACGCGTCGATTGCGACCATCAGTGCCTTGGGCTTAGTCACGGCGGTGGCACCGGGGAACGTCACCATTACGGCCTTGGTCGAGGGGAAGTCGGCGACCGCCACGATCACCGTGACCCCACCGCCGGTGGCCAGTGTGACGGTCGCACCGACGTCTGTCTCTCTCACGGTTGCCGCCAGTCAGGCCATGACCGCGTCGGCGTTCGATGCGGCGGGGACCGTGCTCACGGGACGCAGCGTCTCGTGGAGCACGAGCGCGGCAGCGGTGGCGGTGATCTCGTCGCAGGGTGTGGTCACGGGCGTGGCCCCCGGCACCGCGGTGGTCACCGCCACGGTGGAAGGGAAAAGCGCATCGGCCAGCGTGGTGGTATCGGCACCGGTTGTCACGACCGTGCAGATCACGCCCGCGTCGGTGAGCGTCCTGCAAGGGGCCACGCAGCAGCTCACCGCGACGGCTAGCGGCGCCACCGGCATTCCGATTACCGGCCGGCCGATTGTGTGGTCATCGGCCAATCAAGCCGTGGCCACGATATCAGCGCAGGGGCTCGTCACGGCGGTCGCCCCGGGCACGGCGGTAATCTCCGCCACCGTTGACGGGAGGAGTGCGACGGCAACGGTGACGGTGTCCACGGTGGGCACGGCCAGCCTCAGCATTACGCCGAGCACGGTGGATCTCCTGGTTGGCAGTTCCCAAGTGCTGCTCGCCTCCGCCGTGGATGCGACCGGTGCGGTGCTCACCGGGCGGGTGCCCACGTGGACCAGCTCTGATGCCACGGTGGCCACGGTATCGGTGACCGGGCTGGTCACCGGTGTCTCCGCCGGTTCAGCGCTCATCGTGGCCTCGCTCGAGGGCAAATCCACGGCCGCCACGATCACGGTCACGCGGCCACCGGTGGCCAGCGTGAGTGTGACGCCGGCGTCGGCCTCGGTAATGGTGGGCTCCACCCAGTCGCTCACGGCGTCGGCCCGCGACGCAAACGGCACCCTGCTTACCGGGCGCACCGTCATCTGGAGCAGCAATAGCCCAGCCGTGGCGAGTATTTCGCCTCAGGGGGTGGTAACGGCGGTGGCACCGGGCACGGCCACGATCACCGCCCAAGTTGAAGGGCGCACCGGAACCGCATCGCTGTCGGTGGTGCCGGTCGCCGTCAACACCGTGACCATTTCGCCCCCGTCGGGCACCTACACCGCGGGCGCGTTCGTGCAGCTGTCGGCGTCAGCCTTTGATGCCAGTGGTGCCATCCTCACCGGCCGCTCAGTCGTGTGGACGAGCAGCACGCCGGCCATCGCCACCGTCTCGGCCCAGGGGGGGCTCACCGCCGTGACGCCCGGCTCGGTGTCTATCACGGCAACGGTTGACGGCAAGACGGCAACGGCGATCTACACGATTGTGCCGCTGCCGGTGGTGGCGATCAGCATTTCGCCGCCCAGCGCGACGTTGCTCGTGGGGAGCACGCGGCAACTCATTGCCACGGCCTACGACGCGAGTGGGGCGGTGCTGACGGGTCGCCCTGTTACCTGGAGCAGTGCCACGCCGGCGATTGCGGCGGTGTCGCCGCAGGGGATGCTCACCGCCATCTCTCCCGGATCGGCCACGGTATCGGCCACCGTGGAGGGGATTACGGAGCGAGCCACCATAACCGTGACCCCGTCGGGGGTCGCCACCGTGAGCATTACCCCGTCCGTCGTGAGCCTTCTCGTGGGCAGCACGCAATCGTTTACGGCCACCGCATTTGACGGCAACGGGAATGTGCTCACCGGGCGCACGATCACGTGGAGCAGCGCGGCCCCACCGGTCGCCACCATCACCACGGGCGGTGTGCTCACGGCCGTGTCTGCGGGGAGTTCCACCGTCACCGCCACCATCGAGGGCCGGTCCGCCACGGCGACCGTGACCGTCTCGCCGGTGCCGGTGGTGTCGGTGCGGGTGACCCCGGCGGCCGTGAACCTCCGCGTGGGGGAAAGTCAGGCCATGACGGCGTCGGCCGCTGATGCCGACGGCGCCGCGCTCACCGGTCGGCCGGTCACGTGGAGTAGCAACACCCCCGCGGTGGCCACCATCTCCGCGCAGGGGGTCGTGACGGCGGTGGCCGCCGGCACGGCGGTCGTCACGGCCACCGTGGAAGGGAAAACGGCAACGGCCACTGTTTCGGTGACCGTGGTGCCGGTGACCGCCGTCACCATTTCGCCGGCCAACGCCAATCTGATTGTCGGCGCCACGCAGTCACTGAGCGCGGCCGCCTACGATGCAAACGGGGGCCTGCTCACCGGACGCCCGGTAATCTGGAGCAGTGATCTCCCCGCCATTGCCTCGGTGTCGGCGCAGGGCGTCGTCACGGCCGTTGCCCCCGGCGTCGCCATCATCACCGCGACCGTGGAGGGGAAGCTCGCCTCCGCCAGCGTTACCGTGTCGGCCGTCCCCGTGGCCTCCGTCTCCATTACGCCCAGTAGCCTGAGCTTGGTCGTTGGCGCCTCCCAGTCGCTCACCGCCTCCGCCGCCGACGCCAGTGGGACCCCGCTCACCGGCCGCCCCGTGGTGTGGAGCAGCGGGAACCCTGCGGTGGCCACGGTCTCCGCACAGGGCGTGGTCACCGCCATCACCGCCGGTAGCGCCACCATTAACGCCCTGGTTGAGGGGAGAACCGCCGCCGCCACCGTCACCGTGTCGGCGGTGCCGGTGGCAACGGTACGTATTTCCCCCACATCGGCCACCGTTCTCGTTGGACAAACCCAGCAGTTGGCGGCGTCGGCATTTGACACCGAAGGCACCGCCTTAACTGGCCGTACCGTCGCATGGAGCAGTGCCAATCCCACGGTGGCCTCGGTGTCGTCGCAGGGCGTCGTGTCGGCGGTGGCGGCAGGGAGCGCCACGATCACCGCGATCGTGGAAGGGAAAACCGCCACGGCTACCATAACGGTGACCGCAGTGCCCGTGTCGGTGGTGGCGGTCACGCCGCCGATTGTCAGCTTGAACACGGGTGGCACGCAACAACTGAGTGCGTCTGCCTTCGACGCCAATGGCGCCGTACTCACGGGACGCCCCGTCCTGTGGCGCAGCGAGACGCCAACGGTTGCCACCGTGTCGCCACTCGGACTCGTCACGGCCGTCGCGCCCGGTACCGCCGTCATCACGGCCAGCGTGGAGGGGAGAACCGCCACGTCCAGTGTCACGGTGTCCGCCATTCCGGTGGCGTCGGTCGTCTTGACGCCATCAACCGTCAATCTCGTCGTAGGCAGCACACAGTCGTTTACCGCCACCGCGTTTGACGGCAACGGGAATGTGCTCACCGGGCGCACGATCACGTGGAGCAGCGCGGCCCCACCGGTCGCCACCATCACCACGGGCGGTGTGCTCACGGCCGTGTCCGCGGGAACTTCCACCATCACCGCCACCATCGAGGGACGGTCGGCCACGGCGACCGTGACCGTCTCGCCGGTGCCGGTGGTGTCGGTGCGGGTGACCCCGGCGGCCGTGAGCCTCCGCGTGGGGGAAAGTCAGGCCATGACGGCGTCGGCCGCTGATGCCGACGGCGCCGCGCTCACCGGTCGGCCGGTCACGTGGAGTAGCAACACCCCTGCGGTGGCCACCATCTCCGCACAGGGGGTCGTAACGGCGGTGGCCGCCGGCACGACGGTCGTCACGGCCACCGTGGAAGGGAAAACGGCGACGGCCACTGTTTCGGTGACCGTGGTGCCGGTGACCGCCGTCACCATTTCGCCGGCCAACGCCAATCTGATTGTCGGCGCCACGCAGTCACTGAGCGCGGCCGCCTACGATGCAAACGGGACCCTGCTCACCGGACGCCCCGTACTCTGGAGCAGTGATCTCCCCGCCATTGCCTCGGTGTCGGCGCAGGGCGTGGTCACGGCCGTCGCCCCCGGCGTCGCCATTATCACCGCGACCGTGGAGGGGAAGCTCGCCGCTGCCAGCATTACCGTGGCGGCCGTCCCCGTGGCCTCCGTCTCCATTACGCCCAGTAGCCTGAGCCTGCTCGTGGGCGCCTCCCAGTCGCTCACGGCCTCCGCCGCCGACGCCAGTGGGACCCCGCTCACCGGCCGCCCCGTGGTGTGGAGCAGCGGGAACCCTGCGGTGGCCACCGTCTCCGCGCAGGGAGTGGTCACCGCCATCACCGCCGGTAGCGCCACGATTAACGCCCTGGTTGAGGGGAGAACCGCCGCCGCCGTGGTGACGGTGTCGGCGGTACCGGTGGTGTCCGTGAGCGTCAGTCCAACGAGCGCCAACCTGACGGTTGGCGACGTGCAGCAACTCACCGCGTCGGCCTTTGACGCGAGTAACAACCCCCTCACGGGTCGTGTGGTCACGTGGAGCAGCGCCAATACGGCCATCGCCACCATCAGCACGCAAGGCGCCGTGACCGGGGTAGCCCCCGGCACGGTGAACATGGTGGCGACGGTTGAAGGGCGAACGGCCACGGCCAGCATCACCGTGAGTCAGGTACCGGTGGCCACCGTGACGATGTCGCCAACCTCGCTCAGCATGCTCGTTGGGGCGACCCAACAGTTTACGGCCTCCGCCTTTGCGGCCAACGGGGCCGTGCTCACCGGTCGTGGCGTGGTGTGGAGCAGCTCGGCATCAGCGATTGCTTCCATCAGCAGCCAAGGCGTGCTCACGGCGATCGCCGCCGGCACCACTACCATCACCGCTATCGTTGAAGGCAAGACCACCAGCACGACGGTCACCGTGTCCTTGGTACCGATTGCCAGCGTGACCGTGACCCCCTCGACGTTTTCAATGCCAGCGGTGAGTACCAAGGCGTTCATCGCCACGGCATTTGACGCCGCGGGGAATGTGATCACCGGGCGCGCCGTCTCGTGGAGCAGCAGTAACCCTGCCCTTGCAACCATCTCCGCGCAGGGCGTGCTCACGGCGGCAGCCTCCCCCGGTGTGGTGGTGGTAACGGCCACCGTTGAAGGATTCACCGCCACCGCGGCCGTGACGATCACGGCCCCAACGGTGGCGACGGTTACCCTCAACACCTTTGGCACCGTGCTCACCGTTGGCGGGACACAGGTCATGGTCGCCACCGCCTACGACGCGCAGGGCGGGGAGCTTGTGGGGCGCGCCGTGACGTGGACCACCGCCAACGCCGCCGTCGCGACCATCTCGGCGGCCGGTGTGGTCACCGCGACAGGTGCGGGTTCGACCACCGTCACCGCCACCATTGACGGGGTGAGGGCATCGGCCAGTGTGCAGGTTACGGCTCCCGTTTCGGCGGTCGTCATCTCGCCGCGATCGGCAAATCTGTTGGTTGGGGCCGTTCAGCAGCTCAACGCCACCTCGCTGGACGCCGCGGGGAACACCCTGACCCGTCGGGCCGTGGTCTGGACCAGTTCCAATTCCGCCGTGGCCTCGGTGTCTTCACAAGGTCTCCTTACCGCGATCGCCGCCGGATCAGCCACCATCACCGCAACCGTGGAAGGGCAAGCCAGCACGATGCCCGTGACCGTGACGATCGCCTCGGTCACGAGCGTGAGCCTCGTCCCGAATGGCGGCTATCTACCAACCGGCATCGCCGTGCCGCTTGCCGTCACGCTCCGCGACGTGAATGGGTCTATCATTGCGGGTCGTCCCGTGGCGTGGTCCTCATCCGCGTCTGCTGTGGCGCAAGTCACGAGCGAGGGGGTGGTAACCGCGGGGACCACCGGCTCTGTGAGCATTACCGCCACGGCCGAGGGGCGTAGTGCTATCGCCAGCTTTATCGCACACGTGGGGCTCCAGAGTGGCACGCCGGTCTCGATTACGAATGCCGTTAGCGATTCGGATAGGTTCTATGCCGTGTATGTGCCCGCTGGAGCCACCAGGCTCACGGTAGCCATCAGTGGTGGGACCGGCGACCCTGACCTCTCGATCTTCCAACCGGGCAACACCGGCACCGCCGACTGCCGACCGTATCTCTTCGGGTCCAACGAAGAGTGCGTGTTCACGCAGCCAGCGGCCGGCGTCTGGCTGGTGGCGATCAACGCCTATCTGCCACACTCCGGTACGAGACTCATTGCCACCGTGACGCCGTAAGCGCGCCACCGACTCCCGACTCCCACACCATGGCCACGCCGTTGCAGACCGTGCTCCCCACGTGCCCCCGCACGCCCCGGAGGCCGATGGCATTGCTGGTGGCCTATCTGGTGGCGCTCCCGTTAACCCTCAGTGGTACCGCCTGTACCCGTGCCGGTGGCCCGGTACCAGCCGTACCGGAACCGGCTATGCAGCCCGTCCTCCAGGCGCCGATACGCGTGGAGGCCTCACCGTCAACGCCACCAGCCACACCACCGGCGGCAGCACCATCGTCGGCATCTGCGGCACCGGCAGCGGCAGACACGGCGCGCTCGGATTGGCATCGGTTGGATTACGAGACCGATCGCGTGATGGGCGTCGGTTCTGATCGGGCCATTCGCGAGTTGCTCGCCACGCGTCAGCCCCAGCGGCGCGTCGTCGTTGCGGTGGTGGACGGCGGCGTGGATACCGCCCACACGCGCCTTGCCGCATCGCTTTGGAAGAACCCGCGGGAGATCGCCGACAACAACCGGGATGACGACGGCAACGGAGTGATCGACGACATCTTCGGTTGGAATCTCCTCGCCACCGCCGATGGCACACCGGTACGCTACGACACCTTCGAGCTCACGCGTTTATACGCGGCCTGCCGTCGGCAACCCGCGGGTGCACGCACCGTGAGGCCGAGCGACGCGGCCTGCAACGATCTGACGTCGGCCTATCAGAACAAAGTGCAGGAGGTCCAATCGACCCGACAGCAAGTGGCGCGTATCGGCGACCTGCTCCGCAATGTGGAGCAGACGCTTGGGACGGCCTTGCCCTCTGTGCCGATCACGCGGGCCTCGGTCAGCGCACTCCGTCCGCTCTCCGCCGACGTAGCCAAGGCACGGCAGCTGTGGCTGCAGCTTGATGCCGATGGGCTGAGTGCCACCGAACTTCGCAGTGCTGGTGAGGCCTACGACGCGCAAGCCCGCTACGGGCTCGACACGCTGTTCAATCCACGGTCGGGGACACCAGTGTCAGGCACCCGCGACGTCACCGGCCCAGATGCCTCGCATGGTACGCACGTGGCGGGGATTATCGGTGCCCAGCGCGGGGATGATCGCGATGCGATGCAAGGCATTGCACCGCATGTGCAGATCATGGCGGTGCGGGCGGTGCCGGATGGTGACGAACGGGACAGCGATGTGGCGCGTGCGATCCGCTATGCCGTTGACAACGGCGCGCAGATCGTGAACATGAGCTTCGGCAAGAGCTATTCGCCAGGCAAAGCCTCGGTGGATTCGGCGGTGCGCTATGCCGAATCGAAGGGCGTGCTGTTGGTGCACGCAGCGGGGAATGACGGCGAGAATAGTGATGAGACGCCATCGTTTCCAACGGCGATGTTTCCCGGTGGCCAGCGTGCGCGGAACTGGATTGAAGTCGGCGCATCAAGCTGGAAGCCACTGCCCGCATTGGCGGCCGACTTTTCCAACTATGGCCGAGATCAGGTGGATCTGTTTGCCCCGGGCGTCGACATCTTGTCCACGGTGCCTGGGGGCGGAACAAAACGCGAGAGCGGCACCAGCATGGCAGCGCCGGTCGTCTCGGGGGTCGCCGCCCTCCTGATGACCTATTTTCCGGAGCTCAGCGCCATGCAGGTGCGCGATATCCTGATGGCGTCGGTGCGCAAGCTGCCCGATCTCGAGGTCCGGCGCCCGGGTGATGGAGCAACGGTACGGTTCGGCACACTCTCGCGCACGGGCGGCGTGGTGGATGCCTACGCCGCCGTGAAATTAGCGCTCCAGCAGGTTGCACCGCGGCCCTAAGGCGTTAGCAGCTCTTGCACTTGTGGTTGTTCTTCGCTCCCATCTTCTCCAGCAATTCGATGGTGTCGAGGAACGGCGGGATACGCTGTACTGCACCGTTCGCCATATCCACCGTGGTCTGCCCGGTGCGTGCGACCGCCGTCACATCCGCGCCCTTACTCACGAGATACTTGATGACCTCGTTGTCACCGCGCGCGGCGGCATGATGCAGCGGGGTGTAGCCTTTGAAATCGCGGGCGTTCACATCGGCCTTGAGCTCTTCCACCAGAAACCGCACCGTCGGCATCCACCCGTCCGGAGCATGACGATGCGCGTTCGCCGCAAAGCCCTCGCCGTAGCCGGCACCGCTGGCGGCATGAATCGCGTACACGCCCGGGCCATTCTCCGGCACCGGGGGCAACCCTGAGGGATCCTTCCCCGCGGCCACATCGGCATCGAGCTCTTCGGAGCCCGGCAGACGACCGGCCGGCTTGATGGTAGCGATGCCAGGATCGGCGCCGTACCGGAGCAGCAGCTTCATGGCGTCGAGATCGGTGCCATAGGCCGCGCGCCAGAACGGCGTGGCCCCCGCCGTACTCACGCTGAGCTGA
Organism: Gemmatimonadota bacterium; assembly: GCA_947463135.1. Lineage (GTDB taxonomy): Bacteria > Gemmatimonadota > Gemmatimonadetes > Gemmatimonadales > Gemmatimonadaceae > Gemmatimonas. The sequence continues at coordinate 31,563 of CANHTA010000001.1, read as the reverse complement.
TCGAAGTTGTACGACATGTACCAGAGGTGTTTGGACAGTCGCACATTCACATCGGCGCCCGCTTTGAGGAGCGCTTCCATGAGCTCGAGATAGCTAATGGTGGACTGATACTGGGCAACCGGTTGCGGATACGCGGCCTTCGGGGCCCACACCACGTTGATAACAGCATAAAGCGGCGTGGCGTTGGCGACACTGGCGCGCTTCGGGTCGGCCCCCCGGTCCAGCAGTGACTTCGCCAAATCAAACCGGCCGTTGATGGTGGCCATCAACAGCGGCGTCGTACTGTCACCCGCGCTGGCGTGATTGATATCCGCGCCCGCCATCAGGAGTGCGTTCACCGCCGCCACCTGACCATCGCGCACCGCCAACAGCAGCGCGGTGTTGCCGCCTTTATTCCCCACGAGATCGCCGTACGTGGGTCCTCGTGGACGTCGATCACCGGCCGTTGGTGTGATCCGCGTATCTGAGTTGCCAGACGGTGCCGGCGCTGCGTCCGCCGGTGGTGCCGTACGAGGTGTTGCGGCGATCGCTGGTGTTGCGGTGGCCGGTGCGGCGGTAGCCGGTGCAACGGTGGCCGGTGCAACAGGCCGCGGTGCGAGCAACGCGTCGGCGGACTTGATCGCCGCCAACTTTCGCGAGCGCGTCACCAGAAACGCGCGATCCTTTTTTTCCTGCTCAGGAATACTCTGCGTCCGCGTTTCCGCTTCGAGGTCAGCCCCACGCTTCACGAGCGCGGCAATGGCAGATACCCGGTTGGCCGCGGCCGCCCACATGAGTGGTGTTTGCGCGAACGCCTTCTCCCGCACGTTCACCGATGCGCCCTTCTCGATCAGGGCGTCGATGGTTGCCGCATCGCCGCTGGTCGCAGCGAAGTGCAGCGCCGAGGCGCCGCCGGACGATGTGGTGGCGTTCACGTTCGCCCCGGCCGACAATAGCGCCCGTACCGCTTCCGCCCGTCCATTCTGTGCGGCCAGATGCAGCGGGGTGTACTGGCCATTGCGCGTAACGGGATCCACGCGTGCCCCGGCCGACACCAGCATCCGTGTTGCACTCACGTTGCCGCGCGAGGCCGCCCAATGCAACGCGGTCATCCCGTCTCCCTGCACTTCGTTCACGTCTACGCCCTGCGTGAGCAGCACGCGGAGCGCCGCGCTGTCACCGCGGAGGACGGCATCCGCCAGCGGTGTGTCCGATGCCGGATGACCCGCCGACAGCATCAGCGACGCGCCAATCACACAGGCAACGCCGGCGAGCCGCTTCCCCGCTCCACGGCGGTGCGACGTGACCACGTGGTTATGCATGGGCATTCAGATTCAGCGCCCCCGTGCTGTCCCCGAAGGTGGTGAGGTCGTTCATGCCAAGCGTGTGCATCATGCTGAGCATCGCATTCGCCATCGGCGTACCATCGGGCGCTTTGATGTGCAGGTTCCCGGCCAGCCGGTTTTCGGCCTTGCCGAGCAGCATGAGGGGACAGCGACGATGATTATGCACGTTCGGATCACCCATCGGCGAACCGTAAATAATCATCGTTTTGTCGAGCATGTTGCTCTCGCCTTCCTGAATGCTCTTCAGTTTGTCGAGCAGGTACGGCAGCATCGACACGTGATACTTGTTGAGCAGCTGGAAGTCACGCACACCCTTTTCGCCACCGCCATGGTGCGAGGCGGGATGAAAGCCCTTATCGGTACCGCTCTCCGGATACGTCCGGCTGGTGCCGTCGCGGCTCATCTTGAAGGAGAACACGCGAGTGACATCGGCGGCGAAGGCGAGCGCCTGAATGTCGAACATGAGTTCGACATGTTCCTTGAACGAATCGGGAACACCCGCCGGTGCGGCCGCCAACTCGCGCTCTTCGCCGCTCGTGTTGCGCGCTTCTACCATCTGAATACGACGCTCTACCTCGCGGATGTCCGTGAGGTAGCGATCCATGCGGTGCCGGTCGTCCGCGTCGAGGCCCCGGGACAGCGACGTCATCTGTCCCGACACGAAGTCGAGAATGCTGCGTCGGGACCGACGGCGGTCGGCCCGCTCGGCGCTATTGCCGCCCACGCCGAACAGCTTTTCGAAGGCCACGCGCGGATCACGAATCACCGGCAGTGGTTCAGTGGGCGACTTCCAGCTGATGGAGTCGGTATACACACAGGCATAGCCATACGAGCACCCACCGGCCTGGTCGACATTCTCAATGCACAGCTGCATCGACGGGATGGGTGTGTCTTGCCCGAAGCGCTGGGCATAGAGCTGATCGAGCGACGTGGCAATCTTGACGTCGGACCCTTCCGTCTGCTTCGGGTGCGTCTGCGTAAGGAACGTCGCGCTCGAGCGGAAATGGTCGCCGCCGATCTCGGGCGGCGCCGCCGGCTCGGCTTCGCGCACATCGGTGTTGCTGATGATCGTCATGTACTCGCGGTACTTCTCCAGCGAGGACAGGGCCGACGGCGACAGGTCGAAGGTACGACCGGTGGCGGCGGGTGACCAGAAATTGAGTTTGGCGCCGATGTCGTTGGCGCCGGCGGCGCCGTGCACCATTTCAATGGCGATGAGTCGCGGCGCCGCATTGGCTGACCCCATGATGCTCTGGCCGCGGGGGACCATGGCGTTCAGATACGGCAGCGCGATGGTGGCGCTGAGTGACTGCACGAACTGTCGGCGAGGCATCGCCTTTCCAGTCAGGAACTGCATAGCTGTTGCTCCTTAGGAGTTGATCAGGAAATTCAGCGGCTGTGGCCGACTGATGCCCCGCTCGCGGGGAGTGCTGCCTGAGCGACCGGCACCATACGCATCCGGAACGCGTCACTCTTCACCACACCCAGCACGACATCTTGAATACGGTAGTTCCGGGCCTTCACCGACGCTTCGATCTTGCGGATTGCCGGCCCATCCGAGTACTCCACGCGCCGGCCCACGGCGTAGGCCATGAGGTTCGTCACGAATGTGCGCACCAGCGGTACGGGGCGCTTGAGTAACACCTGCTGCAGTTCGCGCGGGCCGGTGATCTTGGTGCCATCGTAGTAATCGCCGCGGGTATCCAGCGGCATGTTGTTCTCCTTGATGCGCCACTGACCGATCACGTCAAAGTTATCAAGCGCGAGCCCGATCGGATCGATGAACTGGTGACAGGAGCGGCACGACGCGTTATCGCGGTGCTCTTCCATACGCTGGCGTGTGGTGAGCATGCGCCCTTCCTTGCTGGCGCCAGTCACTTCGAGATCGGGCACGTTGGGCGGCGGCGGCGGTGGCGGCGACCCCATGAGCACTTCCATCACCCACTTGCCACGCAACACCGGCGACGTGCGATTGCCCTGCGACGTGAGCAGCAGCACGCTGCCGTGGCCGAGAATGCCGACGCGGTTCTTGTCGGTGTGGGTGACACGGCGGAACTCGCGCCCCACCACGTCGGTCATGCCGTAGTGCCGGGCCAGCTCGTCGTTCACATACGTGTAATCGGCCGTGTACATGTCCAGCAGGCTCCGGTTCTCGCGCACCAAGCTGGCCATGAACAGCTCGGTTTCCTGCTGCAGGTTCTTGGCGAGCTGCAAATTAAACGCCGGATACAGCAACGGATCGGGATGCACCTTCTCAATGTCCTGAAGCCGCAGCCATTGTGACGCGAATCGGGTGGCGAGCGCATCGGCACGCGGATCGGCCAACATGCGCTTCGCCTGTGCCACCAACACCGTCGTGTCATTCAGCAGGCCGCGCTGCGCCACGCTGTTGAGTGTGGAATCGGGGAGAGTGCCCCACAAGAAAAAGCTCAGGCGTGATGCCAGGTCGGTTGAAGCCACTGCGACCTTCGCACCCGGCTTGGCTGTGGCGGCCACTTCCTCGGCGCGGAAGACAAAGGCCGGGCTGGCCAGGATGGCTTCCACCGCCCCCCGCACGCCGTTTTCAAATCCCCCGTCCTTCGCCTCTTCGTCATAGAAGCGCATGATCGCCGTGCGATCCGTCACGGTGAGTGGACGACGATACGCCAGCGAGCCCAGGCGATTCACAATCTTTTCCGCACACGGACGCTGTTCGGCGGCACTGAGCGGACGGCAGGTAAACACGCGACGGCGGCTGGGCGTGTCAGACACCCCCGTGGGATTGAAGGGGCCGGTCACACTCAGCAACTTCATGTGTCCCTGAATGGTGATCGCGTCCTGAATCCCGATTTGCGTATCCGGCAGGCTGTTGCCGATCGGCGTCATCAGGTCTTCCACCGGTCCTTCAAAGGTGCGGACATACGCCGCAGCGATCACATGCGGACCCGCCTTCACCGTGATGGGGACCGTTTTGAGATCGAGCCCATTGGGCTCACTCTCGTGCATGCCGCGATCAATGTCGAGCAGCGCCACGCGCTGGCCATCCACGGAGAATTCGAGCTGCTCATCAAACGGTGCGTTCCCGCCAACCAGCTGTCCAATGGGCGTGGAGTGCAGCGACACCGAGAACACATAGGCGCCGTCGGCTGGGAAGTAGTGCGTGGCGGCCGTTCCTCCACGTGTCCCCACCGGCGTGTTCCCCTCGTAATCATTCTGATTCGCGAGACGCGACACCTTGTACGTCGAGGTTGACACGGTGGCCTTCGCATCGCCCACCGCCATACGGCTCACCGCGCTCGCCGCATCGAGATACGCCTCGAGGACCGTGGCCGAGGGGATCTGCACATCGGCAATGTTATCGAAGTTTGCGCTCTTGGTATCCAGCGGCAGCCACGACTCGGCGTTGACCGAGAGCGTGAGCAGGTCCTTAATGGCTCTCTCGTACTCCGCGCGGTTTAAGCGCTGAAACGAGCGTCGGCCGATATCCGGCTTCCGCACGGCGAGCGCGTCCATCTGCCGTTCCAGCGTTTCGGTGAGCACCTCGAGCGTGTCACCAGCCGGGCGCGGGCGCCCCGGGGGCGGCATCATCCCGGTGCGGAGCTTCCCGATCATCTTCTCGGCGATGATCGGCGACGTGGCGCCAACCGTGGCCAAGTCAAACGATTGCAGGGAGAAGTTCCCCATCTTGCGCTGGTCGCTGTGACAGCCGGCGCAATTCTTTTTCACCACCTCGTTAAGCACCACCGGGGCGAGCGTACGCGTGGTGCGGGCATGCCCGCCGACCGACGGGCGCAGATGGTTGAGGGTGGCGCGGTACCGTGCCAGCGGCACTGGGGCAGCGGGGGCAAGATACGTCGCGGGCGACACCACGCCCACCGCCAACCCGGCAGCTGCGCGAGTACGGACATCGTTGCGCGCATCGCCCAGATCCGCCTGCATCGTGCTGCCCACCGCGAGAGCGAGGATCAGCGTACCGGCGCCCACGGTCACCGCGGCTTTCATCGTGACCGCCCGGCAGTTGAACCCGCCACACGCACCAGCGTGCGATACAGCATCTCGGTACCCTGCCGGAGCGACTCAACGCTCACCCGTTCATCATTGCCATGCATGCGGCGCAACTCGTCGTTACTGATTGGGTACGGATAAATGCCAAACACCGGAATACCGCGTGACCGCCACGCAGCCGCGTCGGTCCCGGCCTGAAACAGATAGGGCGTCACCTGCGCCTCTGGCCACTGCGCTTTCGCCTCAGCCGCCAACGCACGATACAGCAAGGAGGTATCGGCCGACGCCGCGGTGGCCGCAGCAGGTGCCGACGCCATCGTGACCGTGAGTAACGGGTCGTTGAACAAGGTGCGGAGGGACTGCACAAAGGCCTCCGGATCACTCCCGGGGATGAGACGCACGTTGAGCGTCGCCTCGGCCGACCCCGGAATGACATTGCTGCGGAATCCGCCAGCAACAATCACCGGCGCAATCGTGTTGCGCATCAGCGAATGGAGCAGCGCGTCCCGTGAGATCGCACGATCCGCCGCAGAGACCTGCGCCGCGGTACCGTGCAACAGCTCCGTAAACAGCTTGCCCGACGCCGCATCACTGGTCGCCGCAAGCGTTTCAAAAAAGCGACGGGAATCGGGGGTGAACTCCAATGGCGTTTCGTAACTGCCAAGCTTGGCCAGCGCGCGGCCAATCGTCACGAGCGCATTGTCCGGCAACGGCATGGACGCATGCGTGCTTGTGCCCTTTGCCGTGAGCACCACATTCATCACGCGCTTGTCGGAGGTGGAGATGCTCACATACTGCACGCGGCCGTCCTCGCGCTTGATGATCCATCCCCCCTCATTCAACGCAAACTCGGCGTCCATCTTGTCCCAGTGCTGCCGCGCCAACCAGCTGGTGTTCATCGGTGCACCCTCCTCGTCGGCCTCGGCCAGGAAGATGACGTCGCGGTCGAGGGGTACCTTCCGATCCGCCAGCAACAGCGCGGCCCGCGCGAACACGGCGATGCCGCCCTTGAAGTCGATCGCACCACGCCCGTACACCGCACCGTCTTTGATCACGCCGGCAAACGGGTCAACGCTCCACTTTTCACGTTCCACCCCCACCACATCGGCATGTGCCGCAAGCAGGAGCGGCTTCTTCGACCCGTTGCCTTTCAAGCGGGCAAAGAAGTGGACCTTGGCTGAGTCGGGCGTGGGGACGATGTCCACCTGAAAACCGCGCGCACGAAACAGCGGGCCAAGAATGTCCGCGATCTGCTGGGTATGCCCCGGCGGATTACTGCTGTTCGCCTGAATCAGGCGCGAGAGCAAGAGGGCGGTGGAATCCGTCAGGGGCTGCGCACCGGCCGTGGCGGCCGTGACCGTGGCCGTGGTGCACCACGCGGCGTACGCGAACGGCAGCCCAACGGCCCAAGCGAGCGGAGACGAGCGGAGAACGCGAAGCATAGAAGTTCCCTCAGGGAAACAGCGGTCTGGGAGCCCAAGCCCTCTGAAGTTACCACGCAACAGGGGACCCGCCAGTGAACCCGGGAATTCCGAGCGTGCTCCGGGGACCGCGTCCCCAGGCAACGCTGAGACGGACGTGTGACACGCACGGCTAGTGCCTCGCAAATCCGCGCCGTATCCTGTTGAGGCTGGTGTCATCGGCATGGTTTCTTCGGAAACCACACCTGTTCCACCCTCACCCTACCACCGTGATCCGACGTCTCGTTGTCCCTGTTCCTGCGGTCTTGGTCGCCGCTCTTGCCTTGGGGCTGTCAGCCTGCGCCAGTGGCGATGGTGGTAGCGGCACGCCCACCACCCCGGGAGGCGGTACCACACCGGCACCGGTTGCGTCGGTAACGGTGACGCCAACCACCTGTGCCCTTGTTCCCGCCGCGACGTGTACGTTGGTGGCCGCGCCCACCGATGCGGCGGGGCGGGTCCTGAGCGACCGGAGCGTATCGTGGGCCACGTCGGCCCCGACGATTGCCACGGTGGCGAATGGCGTGGTGAGCGCGGTGGCGCCCGGATCGGCTTCGATCACGGCCACCAGTGAAGGACGCAGCGGCACCGCCACCATCACGGTGACGCCCATTCCCATCGCCACGCTGTCGGTTACCCCGGCGAGCTGCGCCTTGGTGGTTGGTGGGAGCTGCACGCTCACCGCCGCCGCGCGGGACGCCGCCGGGGCTGCGCTAACGGGTCGCCCCGTCACCTGGAGCACCGCCGCTGCCACCATCGCCACGGTCTCCGCGTCCGGCGGCGTCACGGCGATTGCCGCAGGGACGACCACGATTACCGCCACGGCGGAGGGGCGTTCGGCGACCGCCACCGTCACGGTTACCCCCGTCCCCGTGGCCAGCGTCGTCATTACGCCTGCCACGCCCACCATCCGCGTGGGCGCCACCCTCCAGCTCATCGCCAGCGCGCGTGACAGTGCCGGTGGCGCGCTCACAGGTCGCGCGGTCACCTGGCAGTCCAATGCGACGGCCGTGGCCAACATCAGCACCGCCGGCGTGGTGTCCGCAGTCGTGCCGGGCACGGCAACCATGACGGCCTCCGTGGAAGGGCGCACCGCCTCCACGGTGGTCACCGTGGAGCGCGCCCCCGTTGGCAGCATCTCGCTCACCGCATCGAGCCTGCAGCTGTACACGGACAGTATGGCACAGCTGACGGCCACCGTGCGCGACGACAACGGGAATACCCTCACCGACCGCACGGTGACCTGGTCCACCAGCGCCCCGACGGTGGTGCAGGTAAACGCCAGCGGTCGCGTGGGTGGGATCGGGCCGGGGACGGCAACCGTCACGGCGACCGCCGAGGGGAAATCGGCATCAGTGGCGGTGACGGTGAGCAGCCTCTTGACGCTGCGCATGTACTACAGCGCGTCGCTCACCGGCCCGTGGCAATTCAAAACGGTCGTCATCAGCAACGGGGATGCGCTCGAGGTCGTGGACCCATCGCCGGTGCTCATGCCCGACGGCCGCATTCTGCTGTACTACCTCATGAACAACACGCGCAGCGGCGACCCGGCCACCAGCCAACCCAACAACCAGTGGAAGATGGGGGTGGCCGAATCAACCAACCACGGGGAATCGTTCGTGCAGCGGGGCACCGCCTTTACCGCCTCGTCGTCGATTACCGATCCGTTTCCCATGGTGCTCGCCGACGGGCGGATCCGCATGTTGTACGCGCAAACCGTTGCGTCAAACCCGTCGGTGTTCAGCGCCACCTCAACCGATGCCACGGGCCTCACCTTCCCGTACACGTCGGACGCAGGGACACGCTCCTCGGGCGCCAGCATCCCCGGGGCCCTGCGTATCGGATCGACGTACTACTTGTACGCGTGTGGCGAGGGGATCACCTATGCCACATCCACCGACGGCCTCACCTTCGGCACGCGGTCGGTAGCCATTCCGCCGAGCTCGGCGGGAATCATCTGCGACCCAAGCCCCATCACCGTTGGCGCGAACAGCTATGCGATGGCGTTCAAGACCCGCCCCATGGGTGTACCCGATCCGCGCTCCGATACGACGTACATCGCGACCAGCACCAATGGGACCACGTGGACCCGTCAGACCACCGCGGTGGGTCCGGGTTCAGTCCCCGGCATGGTGCGCGATCAGAACGGGATCTACCGGATTTACGTGGTGTACTTCCCGCCGCGTTAACCAGCGCATAAAGGGGCACACCAACGCAGGCCGCCGCACGGCGCGTGGTCTGTGTAAGGGTGGAACGCACAAGCGGCCAACTCGATGAGAGTTGGCCGCTTGTGTAATTGCGTGTTTGTACCGTGACACCAATAGCAGGAGAGAGACTCGAACTCTCGACCTCACGATTATGAGTCGTGCGCTCTAACCGGCTGAGCTACCCTGCCCCTTCTTTCGTAATTTCTCACAATCCCCACTCGATCGCAAACCCGAAACTCGAGTGCCGGGACGCAAACGGCCGGCCCTTGCGGACCGGCCGAGTGCAGATGGCGGGGGCGGGATTTGAACCCGCGACCTTCGGGTTATGAGCCCGACGAGCTACCAGGCTGCTCCACCCCGCGTCAGAAAGAAGAAGCTAGCGCGTACACTCGCAGAGTCAACCCCAACGCGTCAGCGTAATGATGACGCACTGCGCATCCGGTACAGCAACTCCTTCTCGCCTCGCACCATGCCCCACTCTTCGCGCGCCATGCGCTCGAGGCGGGCAGGATCACTCGTCACCATCTGCAACTCACGGCGCAACGAATCCACGTCCTGCGTTAACTCCGCAACCTGGCGTGCAAGCGCCGCCTGTCGGGCACGCTGTGACAGAAGATCCGTTGTCCCGTACTCGCCCCCTTCAATCGCATACGCGAGCACGGCCAGTGCTCCGCTCCACCACGCCACGCGCTGCGCCAGCCGCGTGAGCGCCGGACTAAAGGCCGAAGAGCGCGCCACCGGGATACTCGGCGTACCCTTCCAACTGCTCTTCGATACGCAGCAGCTGATTGTACTTGGCCACCCGGTCACTGCGTGACGGCGCGCCCGTTTTGATCTGCCCCGCCTGCGTCGCCACCGCGAGATCGGCGATGAAGGTGTCTTCGGTTTCGCCGCTGCGATGTGAGATGATCGCGTTGTAGCCCGCGGCACGCGCCAGCTCAATGGCTTCGAACGTTTCGGTGAGCGTCCCGATCTGGTTCACCTTCACCAGAATCGCATTCGCCACCTGCGCCTCGATCCCCTTCGCCAGAATCTCGCTATTTGTGCAGAACAGATCGTCGCCGACCAACTGACAGCGATCGCCCACGAGCTCCGTGAGATACTTCCAGCCGTCCCAATCGTTTTCGGCCATCCCGTCTTCGATGGACACAATCGGGTAGTGCTCAAGCCACCCGGCGTACTTATCGGCGAGCGCTTTCGGAGACAGCGAGGCTGCACCGCTCTTCTTGAAGTGATACTGCCCCTGCTGGAACAGCTCACTCGCCGCCACGTCGAGCGCCAGGGCGATATCGTGCCCGGGACGGAATCCCGCCGACTCAATCGCCTCAATGATGATTTTGAGCGCGTCTTCGTCGGTCCCAAGGTTTGGCGCAAAGCCCCCTTCGTCGCCGCCGCCAGTGGAGAGCTTGCGGGCGATCAGCACCTTTTTCAGCGCATGATACACCTGCGTGCCCATCCGGAGTCCGTCACTGAAGGTTTCCGCCCCAACGGGGACGATCATGAACTCCTGACAGTCCACGGTGTTGGTTGCATGGGCGCCACCATTGAGAATGTTCATCATCGGCACCGGCAACGTGCGCGCCATGGGGCCGCCAAGATAGCGATACAACGGCAAACCCACTTCCAACGCCGCTGCGCGCGCCACGGCCATCGACACGCCCAACATGGCATTCGCCCCCAGGCGTCCCTTGTTCTCCGTGCCATCGAGGTCCATGAGCGCACGATCAATGGCGATCTGATCGGTCGCGTCCATGTCTTCCAGGGCGTCGTTGATTTCGGTGTTCACGTGATTCACCGCCATGAGCACGCCTTTGCCCCCGTAACGCTCGGGATCGCCGTCGCGCAGCTCTACCGCTTCACGTTCGCCGGTACTGGCTCCACTCGGTACGGCGGCACGACCCGCACTGCCGGTTTCGAGGATGACATCCACCTCAACAGTGGGATTGCCGCGGCTGTCAAGAATCTCGCGCGCGCTAACGGAAACGATGGAGGCCATAGGACACAAAAGAGGAAAGGAGAGGAAAGGGAGAACGGCATACGTACGTCAACAGGAACACGCAAACACTCTGCGCTAAACAGGCATGGGTTGTGGCTGGCGTGCACCCGATGGGGTCACCGGTTCAATGGCCGGCTCAACACCATGGTGACGCTGCAAGCAATCGGCCATGCGCTGCTGCACCCGATCGGCCAGTTCAGTCCGGTCGGCATAGGTCAGCCCCTCGGTTGGGATCGGCTCAAGCAAGTGGATGTGCACCGTGCCGGGTGAGGCGCGGAATTCGGTACGCGGATTGACTTCGATCGTACCGTAAATCACCACCGGCACGATGGGTGCGCCGGAGCTGATGGCGAGGACAAACGGGCCCTTTTTGAAGGGTCGCAGGGCGTAGCCGTAGCCGCGCGTGCCCTCGGGATACACGAGCACGGCATGTCCCCGGCGGATTTTCGCCGCGGCGTCTTCATACGCGCTGAACGCCGCCTTCCGGTTTTCCCGATCGATGTAGATCACGCCCACTGCGCGCGCCGCGGCCCCGAAAAAGGGCACTTTTTCGAGCTCCCGCTTGGCGACAAACCCATAATGCGGCAGCGCGGCAATCATGGAAGGAATGTCAAACCAACTCACGTGATTCGCCACGAACACCCGCGGCGCGCCCGGTGCAAGGGTGTCCCCCCCGTGCACCACCACCTTCACGCCGGCGGCTTTCAACAGCCATGACGCCCACCAGCGTGGCGTCTTGGCAAAAATGCTGTCCGGACCATGCGGACGGCCTAGCAACTCCGCCAACAGCGTGATGCTGCCGAAGAGAATGGTGCCTACACCCAGAGCCAACGCCGTCCACGCAGTACGCATCTATGCAAGCTCGCCGACTCGGTACGCGATTTCAACGCGGCGGCGATGGTGGGGCGAAATGATCGAACCCCTGCGCCCCCTCCGCCGGCCGCGTCGCGCCCGTGGGGGGACAGGCCACCACCGTGCCGATCACCGTGAGCGGCACAGCAAAGGTGGCGCGCCAGCCCGCGGCCAACCGGTCATACCGGTTGGCCGGCACCGTGGCCAGGAGTTCGTATTCCTCTCCGCTCTGCATCGCGTTGGCGGCCTCTATCCCGGGGCCCAACGGCAGCCGCGCCGGGTCGAGCCGCAGCTGCACGCCGCTGGCCGCGGCGACATGTCCGGCATCCGCCAGCACCCCATCACTCACATCAATCATGGCCGTCGCGCCGGCCGCGGCCAACGCCGCGCCCTCAGCCCAGCGTGGCACCGGTGCGGCAAAACGCCCGCGTGCCCATGCCGTCGGGCTTTCCCCGCGGTTCCACGCCTCCAGCGCGGCACCAGGGCCGCCGAGCAGCCCCGTCACCACTACCACATCGCCCACCTGGGCCCCATGGCGCCCCACCGCCCGATTGGCCACACCCAGCACCGTGGTGGTCACCGAAAACACCGACCCGCGGGTGAGGTTGCCGCCCACGATGCGCGCGCCGGCGGCACGGATGACCTCGCCCATGCCATCCGCCACATCGCCCAGAGCGTCACGCCACGCCTCGGGGACCATAAAGGCGATGAGCACCGACTCGGGGCGCGCCCCCATGGCGGCCAGATCACTCAGCGCCGCCGCGGCGGCCCGCGTGCCAACCTCGCGGGCCGATATCCACGCGCGGCGGAAATGCACCTCCTCCACACAGGCATCGGTACTGATCACCCGCACCCCGGGTGAGTCGGGGAGCACGGCCGCATCGTCGCCGATATCCACCGCCAGATCGCCCCAGCGCGCCATTAGCCCGCGGATCGTATCAAACTCCGCCCCGGCCCCCATGGCCTGATGCGGTCGTGGCGTATGACTCACCGTCCCTCCCTTGGCATCAGGGCAGCCCACCGTCGCCACGACGACGAAAGCGGACCAGCCCCTGCGGTGTGCCCACCCAGAGCCACTCCCGGTCGGCGACGAGGTCAAGCACCGGCCCCGGAACATCCCCGGGCACACGCAGCACCCGTGTGGCCCCATCGCGCCGTGACACCATCACCACCCCCTCGCTGCCGGCCAGCCACATGGTGCGATCGTCGATGGCCACCCGCGTCACGCGTCCCACCAGCCGCACGTCGAGCGCATCCACCCGCGTGGGCTCCACCCCGCCCCGTGGCGCAAGGAGCAGCACCGCATCATCGGTGGCGGCCAGCAGCACGGTATCGCTCCACGCCAGCGCGCGCACCGCGCGACGCAAGGCGGGATCACTGCCCAGCGGACGCGAGATCGCGGTCGCGGCCTGACCATTGGGCGACGCGAGCGCCAGCAGCCCGCTCTCTGTTCCCACCCACAAGGTGTCGCCGGTAAACTGCAGGGCATGCACCGGGATGTTGTCGAGCAACCGGACGCCGAGTCCGCGGGTGCGCACCGTCCGAACGTCCGTGCTGTCCGTGACATACACCAAGCCGCGCGCGGTGCCCGCCCACACGCCGTCGTCACGCGTGGCGACCGACAGCACGCGGTCATCGGGGAGCCCATCCAGTACGCCCCACGCCTGAATACGCGGCGCACCATCGAGACGCACCCGCACGAGTCCGCGATTGGTACCCATCCACGCCCGCGGGCCACGCGTGGTGAGCGCATGCGTCCGGACACTCACGAGCGGGACGGCAATGGTGCCTTCAATCCAGCGATAGCGCTGTAAATCGCGCGCGACAAACGATAAGCCACCGCGATCGGGAGATTGGCCAAGCCCGGCCGCCCATACGCCGTCGGCGGCCAGCGTCAGTGCCCCGACGCCGGGTTCGAGCAGTCCATACGGGAGCGGTGTCGACTGCATGAAGGCGGGATCCAGGCGAAACAGGCCGTCCCCGGCCGTGCCAAGGAACACCTCGCTCACGCGATCCGGCGACGCCGCGCCGCTGAGAATCTGCACGTTCCGCAGTGGCCGGTCGCTTGGTTGACTGCGCAAGAGCAGCGAGGGTTGCATACGCAACGACGGAAACTGCGTGTACAGATCGTTCAAGGTGCGCGGCACCAGCAACGTGCTTGGTAGCGGCGGACGCGCCATGGGCGACGCTATCCCCACCCGCGAGATGCGCGTCCACGAACCGCCGGCCCGCACGAGGGCGTCTCCGGTGCCGGTGCGGTCGAAGGCAATGAGCTCCGGGACGCCGGTGATGAGCGTGCGCTGCAGCTGCTCGGTTTGCGGCCGGTACAGCAACACCCCACCGGGCACGCCCAGCCACAGCGCTTCCTCAACCGGATCGCCGGCCACCACCGTGATCTGCTGATCCACCAGCCCGTCATCGCGTGTGAGCGGCGGCAGCCAGTGATTGAGGAGGCGATCGTAGATCGCAATCCCACTCCCGCCCGCGGCAAACACGTAGCGGCGCGACACCGCCACCGCCTGCACGGTGGAAAAGCTGCCAATGCGTTGACGCTCCTCCCGCCGACCGAATCCGCCCGGTGCACCCGATTCCCCCCCGGCGGCGGAACGCCCCGCCGCGCACCCCGCCGCGGTGAACGCCACGGCGGTGAACGCCACGAGGGAAGCAACCGCCACGCCGGCGCGGCTCACTGCGGTGCAACCAGATACGCCAGCACATTCGGCGGCAGGCGCTCGGGGCGCTCCACCGTACGCCACGCCTCGGGTACGGCCTGCAGGAGCTGCTCCAGCGTGCCACCGCGCACACCACCCAATCGCGCGGTGGCCAGTTCCGCGGCACGACCGTGCACGGTGGCGGCGCAGATCGCTGCACGTACCGGCGGCATCCCCTGCCCCATGAGCGCCACAAGGAATCCCGTGAGCAGATCACCGCTGCCGCCGGTGGCCAACAGCGGCGTACCGTATGGCACCACCATGGTGTCCCGCCCCTGCGGTGCGACCACCACGGTTGGCGTCCCCTTGAGGAGCATCGTCACGCCAGCGCGCACCGCGAAGGCGCGTACGGCATCAACCCGGGCATCCCAGGCCAACGGCACGTCGTGCCCAAGCAGTTGCGCGAACTCCCCCACGTGCGGCGTGCACACCACCGTCGACGTCGCTGACATCCAGCGCCGTAACCACGACGCCGCGTCCATCCCGTCCTCCCGTGCCGCCATGGCGATCAGCCAGAGGGCATCGGCGTCAAGCACCACCGCCTGCCCCTCCAAGGCGGTGAACAGCTCGCGGAGCAGCAACGCGCTGGACCCGTCGCGACCAAGCCCGGGTCCTATGGCCATCGCATGGCACCGCCGGAGTGTGTCGCGCGCAGACCACGACTCCGCGATGGCCTGCGGCACCTGCCCCTGCACCGCGGCAACGCTCGGCGCCTCCACCAAGGCGTGCACCACCCCCGCACCGGCGGCCAGTGCGCCCCGTGACGCGAGCACCACCGCACCGGCCATCCCCTCCTGGCCTCCCACAACAATCACGCGACCACGACGCCCCTTATGCGCGTCCCACGCCACCCGCGGTACCCAGCGCGCCAACGCACCCGCACTCGCCAGCCGCCACGCGTGGTCGTCGCCGTGAGCGCCCTCGTCGCCGTGAGCGCCATCGTCGCCAACGGCGCCATCGTCACGCTCATCGCCCTCGTCGCCGTGCGGCAGGCCGATATCGAGCAACACCACACGGCCGGCATGCGCTCGCGCCAGCAACACCCCGCGCTTGATCGTGCCAAAACAGAGGGTGTCGTGCGCGGCCACGCTGCCATCCGCAATCTCACCCGTGCTGGCATCGAGGCCGCTCGGCAGGTCGAGCGCGACTATCGTGGCACCCGCGTGGCGCGCAACCGCCATGCGCGCACAGGCCGCGGCGATGCCATCGCGCAGCGCCCCACGATGCCCCGTGCCCAGCAATCCGTCCACCACCACGCGCTCGTGGCCAGTGGGGGCAGAGTATGCGCCGTACGAGTCCGCGATGGACTTGGCGCGAAGGGCGTCCGCTGTACGGGGCGCGGCGGTTATCTGCATGCGGACCGACACACCCGCACGCGCGAGTTGCGCCGCGACGATGTAAGCATCCCCACCGTTGTTGCCGCTGCCCACGTAGAGCGCCACACCGTGCGCCAGACGGTCGCTGTACTCGCGCAGGATGAGCGCGGCACTGGCACTGCCCGCGTTTCGCATGAGCTCAAACGACGGGACGCCAGCGGCGATCGCCGCCTGGTCGCGTGCCGCCGATTCGGCAGCCGTGGTGACGCGCAGCGCCGTCACCGGATGGTCACACGTGCGCCGTGCTCCACGGATACTCGCGGCCGAAGGCGCGCTCAAACTCGAACACGCCCAAAAAGTCGGTTCGCGAATCCTGTGGCTGACTGACCAGCAAGCCCATGTCCACCAGCGTGAACACGATGTCGCCGATGTCGCTGGTAGCCTTCACTCCCCAGTGATCGAGCACCATCCCCGCCATCACCCCGAAGCGCTGCAAGGCCAGTTCGCGACAGGCGTGCGCGAGTTCCGGACCGGTGATATGGCGACGCTCCGAGAGGTGCGTTTGGCAATGTTCGAGTGCCGCGAGCACGAAGAGATACGCGCGCTCGTCAAACCGCTGCTCGCGCAGACGGATCTGGTCCATGATGCCTTCACGGAACGCCAACTCGGTCACTGCCGCTGCTCCTGAACGTGGTGTGCGCTGGATGTACCAACAACCTGCAGGCCTCCAGCCCGAAGAATACTGGAGGCCCGGACTACCGCAGACAACTCCTTGCCCGGGTTCCCGGTCAGTCTCCGTCCGCTACTTCACCGACCGGTACAGCGGGAACCGGTCAGCCAGCGCCTTCACGTCAGCCTTCACTGCCGCGATCGTGTCGCTATCGTCCGGGTTGGAAAGGACGCGATCGATCAGCACGGCAATCTCCTGCATCGCCTCCGCTCCCATGCCGCGGGTTGTCACGGCAGGCGTGCCGATACGAATCCCGCTGGTGACAAACGGCGACTGCGTTTCCTTTGGCACGGTATTCTTGTTGACCGTAATGCCTGCCTCGTCCAGCACCTTTTCGGCCACCTTCCCGGTGAGCCCCTTGCTACGAAGGTCCACGAGCATCAGGTGATTCTCGGTGCCGCCGGATACCACGTGATATCCACGCGCCATGAGTGCGTGCGCGAGCACCTGGGCATTGTTCACCACCTGATGGCAATACGCCGTAAACGACGGTTGCAACGCCTCGTGAAAGGCAACCGCTTTCCCCGCGATCACATGCTCCAGCGGGCCGCCTTGCATGCCGGGAAACATCGCCTTGTCAATCGCCTTGGCATGTTCCGCCTTGCAGAGAATGATGCCGCCCCGCGGCCCACGCAGCGTTTTGTGCGTGGTGCTTGTGACGACGTCGGCGTAGGGCACGGGCGACGGATACACCCCGGTGGCCGCCAGTCCGGCGAAGTGGGCCATATCCACGAGGAAGATCGCCCCCACTTCCTTGGCGATATCGGCGAATGCTTGCCAGTCAATGCGACGCGAGTACGCACTGTAGCCGGCAATAATCATCTTCGGGCGGTGCGTGCGCGCCTGCGCCCGCATCTGCTCGTAATCAATGATGCCGTCCTCGGTGACGCCGTACGACACGGCCTTGTACAGCAATCCGGAGAAATTCACCGGTGAGCCATGCGTGAGGTGACCGCCCTGCGACAAGTCCATGCCGAGGAAGGTGTCGCCAGGCTTGAGAAAGGCGAGGAACACGGCCGCATTGGCCGACGCCCCGCTGTGCGGCTGCACGTTGGCATGCTCGGCGCCGAACAGCTGCTTCACGCGGTCAATGGCCAGCTGCTCCACTTTGTCCACCACGTCACAGCCACCGTAGTAGCGCTTGCCGGGGAGTCCTTCCGCGTACTTGTTGGTGAGCGGCGATCCCACCGCTTCCATCACCGCCGGCGATACGAAGTTCTCGCTGGCAATCAGCTCAAGCCCATCGCTTTGCCGCTGGATTTCCTCCTCAATCAGCTGCGCGATGACCGGATCCGCGTGCGAGAGCGCATCGCCTGGTGGCAGTCGATCCCATTGCGACCAGGTGGCACTGGCTCCGGTACTCATGTCGTACTCCCTGAGGCATCCGCCTCGAGTTCATCCCGCTCAATTTTGCTCACGCGGCCCTGATGCCGTCCGCCCTCGAACGGCGTGGTGAGCCATGCCTGAAGAATGGCCAACGCATCTTCATCGGCCACGAACCGTGCCGGCAGCACGAGAATGTTTGCATCGTTGTGCTTGCGCGCGAGCGCCGCCACCTCGGGGTTCCACGCCACGGCGGCCCGCACACCGGGATACCGATTCGCCACGTAGGACATGCCGAGGCCGGTACCGCACAGCAAGATCCCGCGGGCAGAGGCGCCCTCGGAGACTTCCTGCGCCAGTGGATGGGCATAGTCGGGATAATCGGTGCTCGCCGTGCTGTGCGTGCCGATATCGGCCACATTGAAGCCCATGTCACCAAGGGCCACACGCAGCCGTTCCTTGAGCTCGAAGCCCGCGTGATCGGACGCGATGGGGATACGCTCCCCGCGCGGTACCACAGTAGTCATGATCAGATTGCTCCCTGTGCTGCTCAGGATTCCTTGTTGGGATATTGCGGCCACGTCTTGATCATACCGCGCACCGCCTGGATGCGCTGCTCCGCCACCCGATCGGCGGCCCGATACGTTGGAATACCGGTTTCAGACGCCAGACGGAAGACACTACGCACGGTTTGGTAAATCTCGTCGGCCTTCCGGAGGGCACGATCACGGCTCCACCCGGTGAGTTCACTGTACACGTTGATGACGCCACCGGCATTCGCCACGTAGTCGGGCGCATACAAAATGTTGCGAGCTTCCAGCGCATCGCCATGGCGGTCTTCAAGCAGCTGGTTGTTTGCCGCGCCGGCCACAATTTCCACGTTGAGTTGCGGAATGGTGTCGTCGTTGAGAATGCCGCCAAGCGCGCAGGGCGTGAAGATATCGGCCTTCACCCCATAGATATCCGTCAAAGCCACCGCCGTGGCCCCCAGCTCATCCACCGCACGCTGGATACGCCGCGGGTCGATGTCAGTCACCATGAGGTGCGCGCCAGCGGCATGCAATTCCCTCGCGAGGTGGAACCCCACATTCCCAAGCCCCTGCAACGCCACGGTCCGTCCGGCGAGATCGTCGCGCCCCCAGCGCTGACAGGCCGAGGCCTGAATGGCGCGGAACACGCCATGCGCCGTTACCGATGAGGGGTCACCCGACTTCGAACCGATGCCGGTGACATGGGTGGTTTCCATATGGACGAAGTCCATGTCTTCCACCGTGGTCCCGACGTCCTCCGCCGTGACATAGCGACCACCGAGCGAATCCACGAAGCGGCCGTGCGCGCGGAACAGCATCTCGCGATTGGCCGTGGTGTTGTCGCCAATGATGACCGACTTCCCGCCGCCGAGATTGAGCCCCGCCACGGCGTTCTTGTAGGTCATGCCGCGGGAGAGGCGCAACGCATCCACGATGGCCTCGTCTTCGGTTGCGTAGTTCCAGAAACGACAGCCGCCGAGCGCGGGGCCAAGGGTGGTGTCGTGAATGGCAATGATGCCACGGTAGCCGGAGGCCTTATCGTGGCAGAACACCACCTGTTCATGGCCCATCTCGGCAATTCGTTCAAAATAGCGCATGGTTGAGTACCAGAAGGTCAGTCGGGGAGCGAGCCGTCGTGCGCAGCCGCAGCGGCCAGCGTTTCACGGGCGATCACGATGCGCTGAATCTCCGAAGTGCCTTCGTAAATTTCAGTCACTTTCGCGTCGCGGAAAAAGCGTTCAACCGGGTAGTCGGTTACGTAGCCATAGCCGCCAAACACCTGCACGGCTTGCGTGGTCACCCACATGGCGGTCTCGGTGGCAAAGAGCTTGGCCATGCTGCTGAAGCGGGTGATTTTCTCACCGCGCTCTTTGGCGGCGGCCGCCGCATGTACCAACGTGCGGGCCGCCGTAATGCGCGTCGCCATATCGGCGAGCTTGAATTGGATTGCCTGAAAGTCCGCAATGGGCGTATTGAACTGCTTCCGCTCGCCGGCGTACTTCACCGAGGCCTCGAGAGCTGCCCGGGCAATCCCGATGGCCTGCGCCGCGATCCCCAGTCGCCCGTGATCGAGCGAGCCCAGTGCATAGCCGAAGCCCTTCCCTTCATCACCCAGAAGCCGATCCCCCGGCACGCGGCACCCATCAAGGTTGATCTGCAGCGTTGGCGACGCACGGAGCCCCATCTTGTTTTCCTTCTTGGCCAGATGGAAGCCGGGCAGATCGGGGGTCAGGATAAACGTGGAGATCCCCCGGCTCCCCTTCCGCGCATCGGGGGAATCGGTGCGTGCCATACAGAGAATGACGCCGGCTTCGTTCCCGTGGGACACCCACGCCTTCGTGCCACTCAGCAGCCAGTCGTCGCCATCGCGCACCGCCTGACAACGCAGCGCCGCCGCATCGGATCCGGCTTCCGGCTCCGACAGGGCAAACGCACCCAGCCATTCTCCGCGCGCCATCGGCGGCAGGAAGCGCTGTTGCTGCGCCGCAGTGCCGAAGTTGAGAATCATTTGCGTGGGGAGCGAGTTATGTACGCTCAGCAACACAGCCGCCGACGCATCGGCCACGGCAATCTCTTCCAGCGCCAGGAGGTAACTCTGCGCGTCAAGCTCAAGGCCGTCAAAACGCTCCGGAATGAGCATGCCAAAGAAGCCCAACTCGGCCATCTGCGTCACCATCACGCGATCAAAGCGGGACGCCTGATCACGTTCCCCGGCCATTGCGACGAGTTCGCGCTGCGCATAGGCGCGCGCCAGCGCCTGAATTTCCTGTTGTGTGGCGGTCAGATCGAGCAGTGACATGGCGGATCAGTACTGGTAAAAACCGCGACCGGACTTCCGTCCGTACCAGCCGGCCGCCACGTACTTCCGCAACAGCGGGCAGGGACGGTATTTCGGATCGCCGAGCCCCGTATGGAGCACCTCGAGAATCGCGAGACAGGTATCGAGGCCAATGAAGTCAGCCAACGCCAACGGTCCCATGGGATGATTCATGCCGAGCTTCATCACGGTGTCGATGGCGTCCGGTGTGCCAACCCCTTCCATGACGCAGTAGATCGCTTCGTTGATCATGGGCATGAGGATGCGATTGGCCACAAAGCCCGGGTAGTCATTCACTTCCACCGGGGTCTTCCCCAGTCCCTTCGCGAGGCGCAGCACCTGCTCGGTGGTGGCGTCACTGGTGGCGAGCCCACGAATGACCTCCACCAGCTGCATAACCGGCACCGGATTCATAAAGTGCATCCCGATGACCTGCTCAGGGCGCTTCGTGCGCGCCGCAATCTCGGTGATGGAAATCGAACTGGTGTTACTGGCGAGAATGGCCCCAAACGGTGCGAACTGATCGAGTTCTTCAAAAATGCGGAACTTGAGATCGGTCCGTTCGGTGGCCGCCTCAACAACAATGCTGGCGTCCGCCACCGCATCGAGTGACGTGGCGGTAGTAATGCGCGCGAGCGCCGCCTCGGCAACAGCCGCCGTGAGCACCCCCTTCTTCACCTGTCGCTCGAGATTGCCGGCAATCGTGTCGCGGCCCTTGGCCAGTGCACCGGCGTTCACGTCAATCAACGTGACGGCATGACCACTCGTCGCGAAGACATGCGCAATGCCATTCCCCATCTGCCCGGCACCCACCACCGCCGCGCGATCTCCAACGACCTGCAACGCATCCTGCATATCGAAGTCACTCCGAAAAGTTAGGTCTGTATCAGTCCGTCACGGCGGCGAAGCCCAACCGCCATCGCTGTCCCCAACACCAGCATTGCCACGAGCCCGCCTTCCGGGCCCCACGCGCCGCCGGTGATCCAATCCGACCCGCGCGGGACCGCGCGGTAGCCCGGTGTGGCAAACGGCAAACCGCTCACCGGAACGTGCAAGAGCGCCGCCATGACCCAATTCCACGCGAGGTGAGCGCTCCACGCGGCCGGGAGACTATTCGCGCGCTCACGCACAAGGCAGAGGCAGAGACCGGCGAGGACCACCACCACGGTGGTACGCGCATTGGCCCCGGGATTCATGAGGTGCACCGCCCCGAACGCCACGCTCGAGCTGAGCCGGGCCACCCACCGTCCCGCGGCTTCGCTGGCCACCGCATACAGGTAGCCACGGAAGACCAACTCCTCCCAGAGCGCCGCCGGCCCCAATACCCACAGCAGCCGCAGCGCTGTCCCGATCCATCCGTCGGACACCACCGCCACGCCATCGGCCGTGCGCGTTGGCACCCGCTCAAAGTGCAGCGCCCCGAGCAGCCACAAGATGGACGCCGTCGCCAGAATGGCCGCGGCGCCAACCAGCGCGCCAGAGCAAAGCCGTCGCCAGTGCCAGACGCCATCGCCCAAGGCCATCACCGACCACGGCACATCGTCGACAAATCGGAGCGCCACCCAACAGGCTACGGCGACGCCGATCAGCGTACTCCATGGGTACACGGGCACCGACTCGCCAATGCGGCGCGCCACCACGCCGGCAAGTGGCCCGAGCACCGACTCGGCGATCCCCTGTGCCAGGATCCACGCGATGCCGAAACTCAGCAGCCGCCACGGGACCCGTACGGCCACGTTCACAAATGGCGGAGACGGAGTCGTGACTTAGCGAACGCGCTCAACCGACAGCGCCACGGCATCCCCACCGCCCAGACAGAGCGTGGCAATGCCGGTGGTTTTCCCACGATCGGCCAGCGCGTGCAACAGCGTGACCAGCACGCGTGCTCCACTCGCCCCGATCGGATGCCCAAGGGCGATCGCCCCCCCGTTCACATTCACGCGTGCATCGTCCCACGACAAACCGAGGCCATCAGCGAGCGCCTGCGACGCAAAGGCTTCGTTGGCTTCGATGAGGTCGTAGTCCTCGATCGTGGTACCCACCTTCGCCATCAGATTCTTCACCGCCGTAATGGGGGCAAAGAACAAATCCTGCGGCGCGCCGGCGCCCGTGGCGTAGGCGGTAATGCGCGCAAGAATCGGGAGACCATGCTCACGGGCGTACGCCTCGGACGTCACCACCACAGCGGCCGCACCATCGTTGAGCGACGACGCATTGCCGGCGGTCACCGACAACGTGCTGTGATCTGCCGAGGAGGGGAATGCCGGACGCAATGACGACAGCGATGCCGCGGTGGTATCAGCGCGCGGGCCCTCATCGGTGGCGACCACCGTTGGTCCCTTGCGGCCGGGAATCTCCACCGGCACGATCTCCGCCGCAAACTTGCCCGCCTGCTGCGCCGCCACCGCTTTCGCGTGAGAGCCAGCGGCGAACGCATCTTGTTGCGCCCGCGAGACGCCAGCCTTCGTGGCGGTGTATTCCGCGTGCACGCCCATGTGCACATTACACGTTGGGCACCAAAGCCCATCCTTGATCATGCCATCAACCAGCGTTTGATCACCAAGCTTCACGCCACCACGCATGCCGTACACGTAGTGTGGCGCATTGCTCATGCTCTCTTGCCCGCCGGCGATCAGCACCTGCGCATCGCCCGCCTTGATGGCCTGAGCAGCCAGCATCACGGCCTTGAGCCCGGACCCACACACTTTGTTGATCGTCACGGCAGAGGCCGTTGCGGGCACGCCCGCCTTCAGCATGGCCTGGCGCCCGGGAGCCTGACCCGTACCGCCCTGCAGCACATGCCCCATGATCACCTCCTGCACCGCGCCCGGGGCAACCCCGCTGCGCTCGAGAGCGGCGCGGATGGCAATGGCGCCGAGCTCCGGCGCAGACAGGGACGCAAGGCCCCCGAGATACCGCCCGATCGGCGTGCGCGCGGCACCGACGATCACAGGCTGGCGAGTGAGATCGTTCATGGATGACAAGAGGTGACGGAAACGGACAGTGACATCCTGTCAAAAATAACCGGGTGCACCGCGAAATCGGCACAAGGCCCCACGCGATGCGGCAGAAATTCGCCGACCGCTACTTGTCCCAAGTGGACGACTCCTCGTCCCACGCCGGCGTATCACCGCGGTGGACCTCGCTGTTACATGCACGGTCGGGGCGACGGCGCAAGGAGGCGTGTGCGGCGCCCTACGCGTCGTAGCCAACCACCAGATTCATCCCCGCCTGCTGCGCGCGCTGCACGGCCGTACCGGTGGCGGTGAGCAACCCATCAACGCTGATCACGGCGTCGGAGACCTCCGCCACCCCGATAGACACGGTGCAGCGAACCCCGTGACGCTCACCGCCGAACAGATGCCGTTGCATCCGTTCGCGGATACGCTCCGCCAGCACCAACCCACCGGACAGCTCTGTGCTGGGCAACAACACCGCAAACGATTCACCGCCCACCCGACCCACCACATCCGTGGTCCGGGATTCCTGACGACAGACCCACGCGATGGCCCGCAACCATTCGTGCCCGAACGCGTCGCCGTACTGCTGGCTGAGATCGCGGAAGTGATCGGGATCCACCAACAACATGGTGAGTGGCTGACTGTAGCGGCGTGCGCGCGCCACTTCCGACGAGGCCAATTCAAAAAACGTGCGGCGTGCGGCAACACCGGTGAGGTAATCGGTGGTGGTGGAGGCCTCGTCGCGGACACTCTCCTCGAGACGCCGACGCTCCGATACGTCACGCGTGACGACGGAATACCCGGTCACGCGCCCATCGGTGCCGCGCAGCGCTGTGACCACGGTGCTCGCCATAAACAGCGTGCCATCCTGACGCGCGCGATGCCCCTCGGCTTCGCACCATCCATTCCGATCCGCCAGCGCCAGCGTGTTCGGCACGAGGGACGCCTCACCGCTCTCCGGTGGCAAGAGGAGCGCCATGGGCTGTCCCACGATGGCCGCCGCCGGCCACTGGTGCACCCGCTCCGCCGCCTCACTCCATGACGCCACGACGCCGTCGGTGGAAACCGTGAAGATGGCATACTCACGCACCGCGCCCGCCACCGCGCGCAGGCGCTGCTCGGCCTGCGACAACAGCGCACGGGCCGTCGCGAGGGCACCGGCGTCGCTGACGACGGCCACGAGGCGCCCAGGCGCCACCTTCACCACGGACAGGTACACCCCGCACGACATGCCCGGCGCCAACAGTTCGAGGGCATCCACCACCACCCCGCGCGGCGCCCCGAATGCCCGCACACGGGAACCCAGATCGGGGGCCACCGTGTCCACGGCCACAAACAAGTCCTCGAGGGCCCCGTGCGGCGTAAACGGTGTGAGGAGCGTGCGTGCCGCGAGATTGGCCACCTCAACCCGCCCTGTTTCGTCCACCGCCACGAAACCAACCGGCGCCAGCACGAACAGGTCGAGCAGCGCCTCCGGGGTCACGTAACCGCCTCCGGGGGTTGCACCGCCGCGTCGGTGGCCGCGGCGATCACCACGGCAGGTATCGTGAGCGTGCGATCGGCGATCTCGCGTAACACGCGGGCCACAAAGGCATCGGAGGACATGATCTCCTGCTTCTTCCCGGCGCCACGGGAGCGCAACGCCACGGTGTCCTCCTCAGCCTCCCGCCGCCCGATCACACACATATACGGGACCTTATTGACCTCGCCCTCGCGCACGCGGTAGTTGAGCGTCTCATTGCGGGCATCAAGCGTGGCGCGAATTCCGGCGGCTTTCATGCGCGCCACGAGCGCGTCGGCATGGGCATTGTAATCGCTCGCGATGGGAATCACGCGCACCTGCTCCGGTGAGAGCCACACGGGGAATACGCCCGCGAAATGCTCAATCAGGATGGCGATGAAGCGCTCAAACGAGCCACTCACCGCGCGATGGATGACCACCGGGCGGTGGGGCGCATTGTCCTCACCCGTATACGTGAGGTCAAACCGCTCGGGCGCATTGTAGTCCAGCTGGATGGTACCCAACTGCCAGGCGCGACCGATGCTGTCCATCACGTCAAAGTCGATCTTCGGGCCGTAAAAGGCGCCGTCCCCTTCCTTCATCTCGTAGGGGCGGCCCGTGCTATCGAGCGCCGCACGCAGCGCGTCTTCCGCACGGTCCCACAACGCGTCCGAGCCAATCCGCTGCTCCGGACGCGTGGCGAATTTCAGCTTGGCCGTGAGACCGAAGGTGTCGTAATACCCGAGGATGAAATCCATGAGGAACTTCACCTCGTCAGCGATCTGATCCTCACGCAGGTACACGTGACAATCGTCCTGCGCAAACTGACGCACCCGCGTGAGTCCGGACAACGCGCCGGAGAGCTCATTGCGATGCAGCACGTCAAACGTGACGTAGCGCATCGGCAAGTCGCGGTACGAATGCTTGCTGGACCCAAAGTACAAATGATGCGAGGGACAGTTCATCGGCTTGAGCGACATATCGTGCTCACCCGTTTCACTGTCCAGCACGAGAAACATGTTCTCCTTGTACTTCCCCCAATGCCCGGACTGTTCCCAGAGCGCCTTGTTGTACAGCAGGGGCGTTTTGATTTCCTGAAACGCGTCCTGCTGGCGTTCGCGCACAAACGCTTCAATTGTGTTGTACAGCGTTGTGCCCTTGGGCGTCCAGAAGACCGCGCCCGGCGCCACCGGAAACAGCTGGAACAGGTCGAGCGCCTTGCCGAGCACCCGATGGTCACGCTTTTTCGCTTCCTCGAGATTGTGCAGATGCTGCTCGAGTTCGTCCTTCTTGAAAAAGGCCGTCGCGTAAATGCGCTGCAGCATCTGGCGCTTCACATCACCACGCCAATATGCGCCAGCCGTGGTGAGCAGTTTGAAATGCTTGAGATACGAGGTATCCGGGACGTGCGGACCGCGACAGAGGTCGATGAAGGGGCCATCCGTGTACGTGGAGATGACCTCATCGCTCCCCTCGAAATCATCCAGCCGCTCGAGCTTGAGCGGATCGTCGGCAAAACGACGACGCGCCTCTTCGAGCGACACTTCCTCCCGGAGGAACGGATATTTGGCCGCCACCACCGCTTTCATCTCGGCTTCAAACGCGGCGAGGTCATCCGGCGTGAACGGCTTGTCCACCTCGAAGTCGTAGTAGAACCCGTCATCAATGGCGGGACCGAATCCGATGTTGGCATCCGGGCGCAGCCGGCGCACTGCCGTGGCAAGGATGTGTGCGCCGGAGTGGCGTAACACCTGCAACGCCCGGGGATCCTTGTCGGTGATCACCACAAAGGAACCCGACGCGCGCAGTGGGGTCATGAGATCCATCACGTCCCCGTCCACCGCCACCGCGAGCGACGCCTGGAGGAGGCGGGCGCCGATTGAACCAACCACGTCGCGCGCCAGTGTTCCGGGCGGGACCTCGCGTGTGGAGCCATCGGGCAGCGTGAGGACGATGTGCGCGTGGGCAGCAGCGTCAGCGGCAGAGTGCAAACCGGCAGTCATCAGAAGCGGGCAAAAAGGTGGACGCCCTCGTTGAGCGAGGCCGTTCAAGTTATCCTTGCACGAGGAGCCACGCCACGATCGGCGCCCCGATCTTCAGGGACCGGCGTGGTGTCACGGAGGTGCAATCATGGTGCGTTCCCCAATCCGACGTCGTCCGACGCCTCCCTCGTCGGTGGTGTTGCTGGCCCTCGGTGCCGTTACCGGCGTGGCCCTTGGCGTGCTGGTCGCCGCACGGGTTGGCGGCCTCCCCGGCCTCCTCGGCCGACCGCGCGGTCCCCGGGTGCCCCGGAACCCTGCCCGCCGTGACGAGGAGGGCCTGAGTGAGGAGCGCCTGAACGGGGCATTCCCGAACCGGGAACGACCGCGCCGCCCAGTGGTCCCCTCGCATGAGGAGCTAGAGGCTCGCGTGCTTGAGGTCTTTTGCCACGACCCGGTGCTCGTCACGAGCACCATCGACATTGGCGCCGTTGGGCTGGGGACCATCGAACTCACAGGCTGGGTCGATAGTACCGGCGAGATCGCGCACGCCCTCACCCTCGCCCGGGGGGTTCCCGGGGTCCATGCCGTGGTCGATCAGCTGGCGATCCGGGGCCCCGGGGCCTCAAACAGCCATCGGTTAACGCAATACGGCCCGCCCCCGCGATCGTGAGCCCGGCGTAGGTCAGGCGGCGGCCCCGCCGTGTTATCTTGGGCCATGACTGCGCCCGACTCGAATCCGCTGCCAACCACCTACGACGCTGCCTCCACCGAGTCCACCTGGTACGCCCGGTGGACCGAGCATGGCGTGTTTACGGCTAACGCCGGCCAAGCGGCCGCCCGCGAGCCCTTCGTGATTGTGATGCCGCCGCCGAACGTCACGGCGGTCCTCCACATGGGGCACGGCCTCAACAACACCGTACAAGACGTGCTGATTCGCTGGCGCCGCATGGCGGGCGACGAAGCGCTCTGGTTACCCGGGACGGACCACGCCGGCATCGCCACGCAAAACGTGGTGGAGAAGCAACTCGCCGCGCAGGGACAGACCCGGTTTGACCTCGGCCGTGACCCCTTCGTGGCCAAAGTCGCCGAGTTTGTTGAACACACCGGTGGCGAGATCCTCAATCAGCTGAAAGCCATCGGATCAAGCGCCGATTGGTCGCGCACCGCGTATACCTTCTCGCCAGCCCTCTCGAAGTCGGTGCGCGAAGCCTTTGTGCGCCTGCACGAAGACGGCCTCGTGTACAAGGGCCACCGCGTCATCCACTGGTGCCCGCGCTGCGGCACCTCGCTGTCTGATGAAGAGGCGGAGTTCACCGACACGACGGGCAAGCTGTACCACCTCAAGTACACGCTGGCCGACGATCCAACGCGCTCCATCACCGTGGCCACCACCCGCCCGGAAACGATGCTCGGGGACGTGGCCGTGGCCGTGAATCCCGAGGATGATCGCTATCTCGCGATCATCGGGAAAGAGGTGGTGCTGCCGATCAACGGCGTGCGCATTCCGATCATCGCCGACAGCTATACCGACGCCGCCTTCGGCACCGGTGCCGTGAAGATCACTCCTGCACACGATGCAAACGACTTCGAGGTGGGCAAGCGCCATGGCTTGGCGATGCCTGTGGTCATCGATGCCGAAGGCATTGTGCGTGAAGTGGAGGACGCCGCGGGCCGTGTGCCCACCGCACTGTCCGGGCTGGATCGCGCCGAGGCCCGCACCGCCATCGTGGCGATGCTCGAGGCGGCGGGAGCGTTGGTGAAGGTGGAGCCGCATGCCCACGCGGTGCGTCACTGCTACCGCTGTGACACCGTGGTGGAACCGCGGTTGTCCGATCAGTGGTTTGTGCGCATGCGACCGCTGGCTGAGAAAGCGCTGGACGTGTTGCGGGGCGGCCAACTCCGCATTCTGCCGGACCGGTGGGAAGCGGTGTACGTGAACTGGCTGGAAGGCATACGCGACTGGAACATCTCGCGGCAGATCTGGTGGGGGCATCGGGTACCCGTGTGGTATTGCGACACGCCGGCCTGCTCACAGGCGCCGATCGTGTCGCGCACCGATGTCACCACCTGCCCCTCCTGCCACGCCCCCGTGCGGCAGGATGCCGACGTACTGGACACGTGGTTTTCATCGTGGCTGTGGCCGTTCTCCACGCTCGGCTGGCCTGATGAAACGCCCGATGTGCGCGCGTTCTATCCGGGTGACGTATTGGTCACCGCGCCGGAGATCCTGTTTTTCTGGGTGTCGCGCATGGTGATGTCCGGGTGCTGGTTCCTCGACAAGACGCCGTTTCACACGGTGTACTTGCATGGCACGGTGCGGGACATGGAGCACCGGAAGATGTCGAAGTCGCTGGGCAACGGCATTGATCCGCTGGACGTCGTGAGGCTGTACGGCGCCGACGCGCTGCGCTGGACCATGACGGCGGGGCTCGGTCTCGGCGTTGATGTCATGCTTGACCCCACCGATCTCGAGAAGTCGTTCGCCCCGGGGCGCAATTTCTGCACGAAGCTCTGGAACATCGGCCGCTTCCTGTTGTCGCGCGTAGGCACCGAGCCGCTGCAGCCGTTGTCGTCGATCGCGCCCGAGCGGTTCACCGCCGCTGATCAGTGGATCCTCGACCGTCTCGACCAGGCCATTCTCGACTGCGATGCCGCCCTCGGGCCCGCGCGCCCGGCCAACGGGCACACGTGGACGGAGGCCGAGCGCGGCCGCGGCCTGCGGTTGTCGGAGTACGCCGAGGCGGCGCGCCGGTTCGTGTGGAACGAGCTGGCCGACTGGTATCTCGAGGCGTTGAAGCCGCGGCTGTACGCCACCGAAGGCGAGGATCGCGAGGTGGCGCGGACCGTGCTGGCGCACGCCTTCGACGGCGCCCTGCGGCTGCTGCAGCCGGTGGTGCCGTTCATTACGGAAGCGCTCTGGCAGCAGTTACCCACCACGCCGCCGGGCGCTTTCCTGGCGCAAGCCGCGTGGCCGGTAGCGCGCCGCGGCGAGGGGGCCGCATCGGCCGAGGCTCAGGCCTTCGAGTATGCCCGCGATGCGGTGCAAGCCATCCGCAGCGTGCGTTCGGAGTACAACGTGAATCCCGGCGCGTGGGTGGACGCGATGCTGGTGGCTCCCAACGGGCTGGTTGCGCTGCTTGATGCCCAGCGCGATACGATCGGCTCGCTGGCGCGCGCCCGTGTGACGATGGCCTCGGAAAACCCGGGCGGTGCATCGGCGCAGCTGCTGCTGCGCGACGGCGTGGAATTGGTCGTGCCACTGGCCGGCATGGTGGATCTCGAGAAAGAGAAGCAGCGCGTGCAGGTGGAGCTCACGCAGCTTGAAACGCAGCTCACCGCCCTCGACGGCCGGTTGGCCAACGAGAAGTTCGTGGCGAAGGCACCGCCGGCGCTGGTAGAGGCTGAGCGCGCTAAGGCCGAGGAGTGGCGGGCGCGGTGTGCGCTGATGCGCACCAAACTCGGTGCGTTCAACGCGTGATCACCGCTCGGACAGTGAGGCGACTTCACGCGGCAGCGCTGCTCTTGCTTACGGCGTGCGCCAATCAGGGGGCACCCCCCGGCGGCGCGCCGGATCTGGCGCCGCCCATGTTGCTGAAGGTGACCCCGGAGAATGCCGCCGTGGGGGCGAAGCTGAACGCCATGGTGTTGCAGTTCGACGAAGTCATCAGCGAGACCCCCATTGGGGCGAAAGACTTGGCCGATCTGGTCTTTATCAGCCCGCGCAGTGGTATTCCGAAGGTCAAATGGGGGCGCTCTAAACTCGAAATCCGCCCCTCCAAGGGCTGGAAGCCGAACACCGTGTATTCGGTCATGATCAAGAATGGCCTGCAGGACCTCCGCAACAACGCGATCGACACCACGATGCAGTTGGTGTTCAGTACCGGTGGGCCGATTCCCACCACGCGCATTGCCGGGGTGGCCTTTGACTGGGTGGCGGGCGCCGGGCTGTCGGGGGCGATTATCGAAGCGGTCGCGGCAGATAGCACGACGTATCAGGCGGTGGCCGATACCAAGGGGCGCTATCTGCTGCAGTACGTACCGCCGGGGCCCTATCTGGTGCGCGCGTACGGCGATCGGAACAGCAATCGCGCCTTAGACCCCATTGAAGCGTGGGACTCGGTCCGGGTCACGCTCACCCAATCGGCCGATATCGAGTTTTACAGCTTCCCGCATGACACCGTGGGATTACGGGTTGCCTCCGTGACGCCGATGGACAGTGGCATGGTCAAAGTGGTGTTTGATAAGCCGTACGCATCGGAAAGCACCTTCGGGGTGGAGGACATTATCATCACGCGCCCCGATTCCTCACGTGTCCGCGTGCGGAGCGTCCAGACCTCTGCCCAACGGGCCCAAGCCGACTCGCTGCGTG